>JAYSCC010000047.1:0-11557 GCA_041915065.1 Zavarzinia sp. | reverse complement strand
AGACCAATCTCGGTATCATTCCCGGTGCGGGCGGGACCTCGCTCCTCCCCCGACTGGTCGGGCGGGCGCGGGCGATGCGCATGGTTCTGCTGGGCGATCCCCTGAGTGCCGAGGAGGCGGCCGCGGCCGGCCTGATCAATGCGGTGGTGCCGGCGGGCGAGGCGCTTGCGGCTGCGCTGGACTTCGCGCGGCGGATCGCCGCCCGCGCCCCGCTCGCCCTCCGCCAGGCCAAGGCGAGCCTCAAGGCGGCACTCGATCTGCCGCTCGCGGCCCATCACCAATACGAACGGCAAGCCTTTGCCGTCACCCTGGGCAGCGACGACAAGGCCGAAGGGGTCAGGGCCTTCCAGGAACGGCGGGCGCCGGCCTGGCGGGGATCGTGACGACCGGCCGGGCCGGGGGCGGGCCGCGTTCCGTGGCCCGGCCGAGGGAGGGGCGTATCCGCCGCTGTCGGCTTCGAGCCTGCCATTCGCCCGCGCCGTTCTTAGCGTTCCTTCGTCGACGAAGGTTGACGCCCCACAGCAGCCCCTTGCACCGCTGAGAGATTCGGCAATGACGTCGTCGTGACGGAAACTTGGCTGTTCATCGCGGGGCTGCTCGTCATGGCTGGCAGGGCCGGCGGATCGCTCCAGCGCGCGTCCCCGCCGGCACGGATTTGGTCGCCGGCCTCCATGACGGCGGTGACGGCATTCAGATCCGCTCGACCGGACGGAGGCGACGGCGCTGCCGTCGCAGGACTGGGTCCTGGCGCAACCACCAAAGCCGACACCCCGTGGGTCACGCTCCGCAGGCGTTCACGTATCGGGGCCCCCACGTCGGTAGCGTGCCCCGGCCGTCCTCCAACAGCGCACCGGCTTCTCCCCGTTTCGTGCCCGACGTCAGGTCTCGCCGCCGCCGTCGACGAGCTTTCCGGTTCAGAAGAAGCGGTCGAAATGGATCCGCTCGATCGGCACGGTCCAGCGCATGACCAGCAGGTCCTGCACCGCTTCGACCATCGGGGGTGGGCCCGCGAAATAGAATTCGCAGGCATCGACGCGGTCGGCCAAGGCTTCGGCGACCTGTTCGTGGACGAAACCCCGGGCACCCGTCCAGTCGCTGCCCTCCGGCTCGGCCGAGAGCACGGGCGTATAATGGTCGACCGCCGCCATCTCGTCGCCGAGCAGGGCGGGGAAACAGAGGTCGGCCCGGGTCCGCGCACCTTCGAAGACGAAGAGCCGCCGGCCCGGCGTCCCGAGGGCGGCGCGGGCGATCGAGACGATCGGCCCGATGCCGGAACCGCCCGCGATACAGACGACGTCGCGCGGTAGTTGGGCCCGGTAATGGGCATGGCCGTAGGGTCCGTCGAGCGCGATCCGGTCGCCGGGTGCCAGGCGGTCGAACATCGCGTTGCTACCCCGGCCGCCCGGTACGCGTCGGATCACGAAGCGCCACTCGCCCCGCCCGTTCGCCAGGTTCGACATCGAATAGGCGCGATAGCCCTCGACCCCCGGCGGGCGGATCAGGCCGTATTGCCCGGCGACGAAATGCGCCGGCTCGGCGGTCGAGAAGGTGAATTCGGCAATGTCGGCGGTGATCGCCCGGCGCGCTTCGAGCACGGCCTCCAGGCGCCGCGCCGGGACGACGGGGAGATATTCCGCGGCAGGGCGCAGCTTGATCGTACAGTCGCCGAGCGGGCGGCTCTGGCAGGCCAGGCGCTTGCCACGCTTGCGATCGCGTTCGGAAAGGCCCGGCGCCTGTTCCCATAGGGTTTCCGTCTCGCCGGCGATGAGGTCGAAGCGGCAGTTGCCGCAGCCGCCGACGCTGCAGTCATGGGGGAAGCCTACCCCGGCGCGCAGCGCGCCCCGGAGCAGGCAATCCTCGTCGGCGGCGACATCGAAGCCGTCGCCACCGTCGATCGTCACGTGATAGGTCGTCGACACCGGCAAGTCCTAGAGGCCGATGTTGGCGCGGAAGTCGGCGGCGGCGGCGCGGGCGAGGGCCGCCGTGTCGCGCGCATCGGGCAGATGGGCGCAATAGGCGTCGACCGCGGCCTCGCCGAGCGGCACCCATTTGGCCAGCCAGCCGGCCAGCACCTCGCGGTTGCCCTCGGTTTCCAGCGCCATCTTCACCAGGGCCGCGGCCCAGCGGCGATGGCGCTCGGCATCGAGGAGCTGAGCGTCTGTCAGCAGGCCGAGCAGCATGTCGCCGTTGTGGCGGGCCGCCTGGCCGAGGCCGCGCAGCACCGCTTCCTCGACCGCCGGCCGCGCCACCAGGTTCAGGGCGACGAAGCTCTCCGCCCAGTCGTAGGCGACCAGGGCGCGCTCGGCCAGTTCGCGGAAGCCCTGCCAGGCCGGATCGTTCTCCCAGATCGCCCGCTCGCCGGTGCCGAAGCCGAAGTCCGGGAAGGCCCGGGCCAGCTCACAGGTGCGATAGGACGTGTGGGTGAGCCAGCGCAGCGAATCCGAGGTCTGGAAGGTCGCGGCATTGGAGATGGTCGAGGCCGGCGCCAGTTGGCACAGGTAGGCCGAACCCATCTGCAGGGCGTGGAACAGGTAGCGGCCCGGGGTGTAGAAACGCGCCAGGTTGCGCGCCCAGACCGGGTCGAGCATGGCGTCGTGGCCGCGCTCGGAGAACTGGTCGAACAGGCCAAAGACGTAGTTCTCCTGGCCGTCCTGGATCATGTTGTAGGTGCGATAGACGATTTCGTCGGGATCGCGGAAGGCGTTCCAGTCGGCATGCTTCAGCGGGCTCGCGTTGCGGTTGGTCTTGAACCACATCGCGGCCGGGAAGTTGGGGTCGAGCTCGAACGGCGCATCCGGCCGGTCGGTCGTATAATGCATGTTGGTCGAGACGATTTCATATTCGCTCGGCTTGCGGCGACGGGTCGCCAGGTGGCTCCACGTCTTCAGCGGCTGGGCAATGGCGGGCTGGCTCATCGTATCCCCCGGGATCACAGCGATTTTTCGTAGTAGAAGCGGACGTAGTCGTTGGTCGTCTCGATCCGCCCGGCGAAGGAGCCGAGGCTGACCTCGAGCTCCGACATGCGGAACGGCCGGCCGAGCGTCCGTTCGAGCGTGGCGCGGCGCAGGATCAGCTCGCCCTCGGTGTCGATGCGCACATAGGCGCCCTTGTCTTCGACCCGGATCGCCTTGCCGGGATTGTCTTCCTCGGCCGCCTCGATGACGCCCGCGGTCATCGGGCCGGCGCTCAGCACCGGACCCACGCGGTTGTTGCGGTAGCCTTCGGCCACCCTTGTGCTGCTCATGTTCGTTTCCTCCCGATTTTTCATGTATGGGCGAAGCGGGGAACGACCCCGTCGGTCGAGACCAGAATGAGATCGCCCTCGACCTTCACCGGATATTCCGCCAGCGCGCAGTCCTTGGGGTTGAGGCCGCGCCCGGTATCGGCGTCGAAGGTCCACTGGTGGGCGCGGCACATGATGACGCGGCCGTCGAAGCGGCCTTCGACCAGGGGAATGTCCTGGTGCGGACAGATCCCCTGGAAGGCGCGGATCTCGCCGTCCTTCGGATAGACGAGCACGATCACCTGGCCGTCGACTTCGACCTCGGTCATGTCGCCTTCCCAGAGTTCGTCGATGCTGCAGGCTGTCTTGAAGTTCATGGCGTCTCACGCATCGCAGAAGATGAATTCCAGGGTTTCCATCGGCTTGACGTCGGTCTGGCTCAAGCGGGCGGTGCGCGGGAAGAACTCGCTCGCCCCCTGGCGACGGACGCGGATCACCTTGTCCGGCCGGGGGGCGACCCGGACGCCGACCGAGTGATGCGCGGCGGCGGCGGCCACCTCGTCCATCGTGTTGTCGGAATCGACGGGGACGAGCAGCAGCACGAAGTCGTGCTGGAAATTGGAGATCACGGGAAACAGGGCCATTGTCTTATCCTTCGGATGGGGCTGTCGGGGCCTCGCGGCCGCGCCCCGAAAGGCGCGGCCGCGGCGGTCATTCCGCCGCGTGGCGCTGGGTGCGGTAAGCGTCCGCCCAGGCGAAACCATGGGCGTCGTCGCCCATCTCGCCCGGCTGCAGACCCATATAGGCGAGCGCGCCGCCAAGGTCGGCCGGCTGGATCTGGCCGGCGATGAAGCGGTCGACGATCGACATGTGGTCGCGGTAACGCTTGGGTTCCTGCTGAAACACCCAGCGGTCGATCTCGGAATTGAAGTGATAGAGCCGCCCTTCATGCTCCAGCGGGTAATCCTTCACATTCCAGCGGTTGCCCGGCACGGCGCAGATCGGGAGCTGGCTCATGTTGCAGACGATCGGCAGCGTCTCCGGCCGGGTACGGTCGAGCCGGCCGTTGACCGCATTGTCGATGATGACGTCCCAGGCCTTGCCGAAACTGTCGTTCCAGCCCGGATATTTTTCTTCGAGCCAGTCACGGCAATCGGGCGTCACGCCGGCCGCGGGGTTCCACCACAGCGTCGGGCGCCAGAACCACAGGCCCATCTGGTAGGCGTGGTGCTGATAGTCGAACTCGTCGACCATCTGGTTCCAGTACCAGGGCAGGTCGAGGCCGAGATCGATCAGCGAGCGCTCGAACTGGCCGACGATCCATTCCTGCATGAATTCCTTGAAGGACTGCTTCCGGTGCCCGACCGGCGTGTTGTAGTCCATCGCGGTGCCGGTCAGGATGCAGAAGATGCGCCAGGCGCGGGCGACGCCGATGTCGACCAGCTTCTGCGCCTCGGCCTTGCGGCCGTTGCCGATCAGCACGCCGAGGGTCGGGCCGCCGATCTGGGCGTGGCGCGACTCGTCGGTCTGGATGCTGGCGATCAGGCTGGCGAACGTATAGTCGCCCGCCTCGGCGGCGTCCGCGGCGAGGCCGAGGAACTGCATGTTGGTGAAGCCGGTTTCGAAGGCGAAGGTCAGCATCACCGCGATCTCGGTGGCGCTGCGCGAAAGAAACAGGTCGTCGAAGGTGTGACGCGCCGCGATCGCCGCCCAGTCGTTGCTGTGATAGGCCTTGTGGGCCCAGTCGAACTGGCGGTCCTTCGGGCAGTATTCATGCGGGAAGAAGAGCTGGAGCTGGGCGTGACGGATCTCGTCCATCATGCCGAAGGTCGCCATGTTGCGCATGCCGGGGGCTCGGCCGAAGCGGGCCATGCGCGCCTCGGCGCTCATCGCCGCATATTCGCCGAGGGCGATCGCGCCGTAATGGAACTTCAGGATCGAGCGCCAGCCCGGATCGGCGTCGTCGAACATGCGGCTGCGCTGCAGGGCGGCCTTCACCGAATAGGCGCCGGCGTCCTTCTCGCGCTGGATGCTGACATATTCGGGGAACGAGGTTTTGTAGGGCTCGTCGTAGACTTCCCACTGTTCCGCCGGCACGCCCTGGGCGCCGGTCATCACATCGGGGAAGAGTTCGGCGTCGGAGACGAATTTGGGCGTCCAGTTGGTGGTACGGGCGATGTCGTACCAGTCGGATCGTTCGAGCAGGGCCATGGCGTTTTCCTCTGTTTATCTTGGGTGGCTTTGCGGTTCTCTCGGGGCTGATCTCCGGGGCGGCCCCGGTCAAATTCGGCGGAACACCGGGCTTTTCTTCTCGACGCCGTCGGTCGCGGTCAGGAAGCGTTCGGTGAAGATGCATTTCTCGAACAGGCGCCCGCGCATGAGGGCGCCGATCGAGGCTTCGATCATCGGCGGCGGGCCGCACAGATAGGCGGTCTGGCCCTCGAAATTGCCGTCGAACAGGCGGATGGCGGCCTCGTGCACGAAGCCGCGCTCGCCCTTCCAGGCGCTCTCCGCCGGCTCGGCCGAGAGCGCCGGGACATAGCGGAAATTGCCGTGGATCGCCGCCAGGGCCTCGAATTCCTCCCGGCCGTAGAGATCGGCCGCGGTGCGCACGCCGTGGACCAGCGTGATCGGCGCCGCGTAACCTTCGGTGAGCAGGTCGAGGATCATCGAGCGCGGGCTGGAGACCCCGGTGCCGCCGGCCAGGAACAGCAGGGGCCCGCCGCGCGACTTGCGCACGAAGAAGCGCCCGTAGGGGCCGGAGAAACGGACCGGGTCGCCGAGCTTCAGGTGATCATGGACCCAGCCGGTACCCTGGCCACCGGGCACCCGCCGGATCTGCAGCTCGACATGGTCGCCCTCTTGGGGCGGATTGGCGATCGAGAAGGCGCGGGTGCCGCCGACCGCCGGGATTTCCAGGTTGACATATTGCCCGGCCTGGAAATCGATGCCCTGGCCCGCGATCGCCAGGCGGATGCCCTTGACGTCGTGGGTGAGGTCGTCGATCGCGGCGACCGTCGCCGTGAAATCCCGGACCGCGATGCGGCGCTGGTCCGGATCCTCGTCGATCTCGGCCTCGATGGTGACGTCGTCGAGCAGCAGCGCGGTGCAGGCGAGGCACTTGCCGTCGGTCCGCTCGAAATCCATCAGCGCGAAGGACGAGGCGGCACCATGGTCGACCTCACCGTCGACCACGTCGACCTTGCAGGTCCCGCACAGGCCGTGACCGCAGGCATGGGGCAGCCAGATGCCGGCCCGCAGGCAGGCATCCAGGATGGTCTGGCCGTCCGCGACCTCGATGGTCTCGCCCAGCGGCTCGATCGTCAGTTCGTGCCCCATGATCCGCTCCCGCCGGTCAGCTCGCCGAACCCTTCCAGCCGTGAAGGCCGGGGGTCCAGAAGCGGATCAGGCTCTTGTGCCCGATCCCGTTGGCTTCGAGCGAGGCGCCGAAATCCGGCGTCCGCTTCTCGCCGTCGATCATCCATTCGACCTTCGACCAGTCGATCTTGGCGGCCTCGGGATGGGCGGCATAGGCGGGCGCCACCACGTCCGACACCAGCGTGCCGAACGGCATGGCGGGCGGCAGCGGGAAGGCGAGGGCGGCGCAGAACGAGAGATGTTCCTCCCAATGGACATAGACCACCAGGTTGCCGTGGAAATTCTGCCGGACGTCCGGCACCACGATCTGCTTTTCGTAATCGGCGTTGTTCAATGCCCTGAGCGACATGGTTCCTCCTCGGGGCCGCCGTCGTCGCGGCAGCCCGGCGTTCTTGTTTTTTCGACGGTCAGACGGCTTCGCGGGCTTTGCCGGCGTGCCATTCCTTCCACAGCTTCTCGTCGGGCGAACCGACGTAGTCCATGTTGTCGGCTCCGTTCGCCAGGTTGTAATAGGCGAGGACGTCCGGCACGGTGGGACCGCCGCAGTTACCTTGGTAGATCTGATGCACCGGCAGCCAGGCCTGGACGTATTTCTCCGGCTCGTTGTCGAAGATGTCTTTGCAGCCGTCGGAGCAGAAGTGATAGGTTTCGCCGCCGACCTGACTGCAGCGGAAGGCGATCCTGGTCGGGTCGTCCGGCTCGGTGTAGACCATCGGGATCTGGCACACCTGGCAGAGCTGGGGCAGGGTGTTGTTGTAGAAGCGCTTGCCCTGCTTCTCCATCTCGGCCCACATCTCGAAGCGCGGCCGGTAGTATTTGTCGAAGGTGTTCGGATATTTCTCCGACAGCCAGTCCAGGTGCTCGGCATCGGGCATCCAGGTGTGGAACGCCGCGGCATGGCCGTATTGATAGAAGGTCGCCCAGTTCTGGTGCGAGATGTGCTCGGCGTCGGCGGTGGCGACGTCGGCATATTTCGGCACCTTGAGGCCGTAGCGGGCGAGATCGGTGAACAGCGAGCCGCCGGCTTCGGTGAAGTAGATCTGCCAGGCTTCCTTCCAGCTCATCACCTTCTTGGGCAGCATGTAGTCCATCATCATGGCGACCAGGCCGAGCACGCGGTGCCCGCGCCACAGCCACTTGTCGCACCACTTCTGGACGATCGGCAGATTGTCCGGGTGCTGCTCGAGCAGGAACTTGATCACCTCGATGCCGAGCGTCATGTGACGGCTCTCGTCCGACTGGGCCGAGAAGCCGAAGGTCACGGTCGACATGTCGCCGTTATAGGCGGCACCCGACATGAAGGGCACGAACAGCAGGTTGGTCAGCACGTATTCGAAGGCGAAACCGATCGCGATCATATATTCGAACGGGCCGGCCGTGCGGGCGTCGTCGAAGAACGACTTGGGAACCGAGAGGTACCACACGCGGTCGTGCATGTGGCGGAACTCGGAGAAGCCGTCGAAGAACTTGTTGTAGTGGCTGATCGTGTGGACCTGGGTCTGGACGTGGCGCAGCTCGTCGAGCGACTGCATCTGCGCCGCGACGCGGGGGCCGACCCCGCGCAGGTGGCGGCCGGCGAAGGCGAAGCCGCGATGCGCCTGGTATTCGAGCGGCGAGACACCGGTCAGGAACAGCTTCAGGACGTTGGCGTAGCGGCCGTCGGAGACGCCGGTCTGGCCGTTGTTCTGGGCGAAGGCGTCGAGCACCGCGTAGAGCTTGCGCTCCTTCTCGCCCTGGAACTTCCAATAGGCGTCCATGGTCAGGCGGAAGGGGTCTTCCCAGGCCGACCAGTCCTTGATCTTGATGCCTTCGAAGGTGTCGAAGGGGAACACCTCGTCCATCGGCTGATAGGTGGTCTCCCAGTCGAGACCGCGGGTCATATGGGCGTAGCGCTGCTTCAGCCCGAGCTTCTTCTGTGACATGAGCATTTCCTCCGGGGGCCGATCAGTGCTTCCAGGTCAGGGTGAAATGGTCGTCGTCCTCGTCGAGGTTGCCGGCCATCGAGACCATGACGAGTTGGATCTCCTGCGGGTCCCACGAGCGGCCGAGGCGTTCCTCGACCGAGGCGCGGTTGATGACCAGGGTGTCGTCGCAGTCGAGCTTCACGGCGCCCGGCATGTTGAGGACGCGGCAACCCGGATTGTCGGCCAGGATGGCGTCGATGATCGGGCGGGCTTCGTCGTTGTGGAGCAGGGTGATGGAGGCGATCTGGGCCATGATCGGCGGTCCTTCGGTCAGAGCGAGAGGCCGAGCCCGCGGGCACGGCTGCGGGTGGCGTCGGCGGCGGCGGTCGCCGCGGTCTCGTCGCCGAGGAGGGCAACGGCGAGGGGCTTGGCGGCCGCTTCGGCGCGCGCGATCCAGTGCTGTGCCCAGTCGGAGACCAGCGCCTTGTTGGCGTCGCTCTCGGCTGCCACCGTCTTGATCACATGGTCGGACCATTTGCCTTCTTCGGCGCGCCAGTCGGCGACGAATTCGGTCAACATGGCGATGGTGACCGCGGCGCCACCCCAGGCGGCTTCGGCCCGCTTGTAGACGAGATCGAGCAGCACGCCGTTCACCGCCAGGGTCTGGGCGACGAAGAGGCGGAACCAGTCGCGCTCGACGAAACTGTCCTCGATCAGGCGCCGCGCGCCCTGCCAGGCGGGGTCGTTCAGCCAGACCTCCTTGGCCGTGTCGAGCGAAGTGCCGGTCTGGCCGTCGATCAGCAGGCCGATGCGGCTGATGATCTGCGCCATGCCGAGATGGTCGCCAGCCGAGAAGATGCAGGGGGCCGTGATCGCGGTGCCGTAACCCCGCTGGCAGATCTCCGTCATGTTCATGTTGGAGCCCCAGTGGAGATGGCGGATCGGCAACAGGCCGTGGACGATGCGCTGCCTGGTCGCTGCATCGACCTTGCCGAGCAGGTCGCGCTCCTCGACGAAGCCGAAATTGCGCTCGACTGCCTGATTGGCGTTGGCACGTGCGACGTTATAGGTGCCGTAATAATATTGGCGGGGATCGAGCGGCTTGTACCAGTCGGCCATCACGACCGCGGTCTTGCGCGTGTCGTAATGCCAGTATTCCGGTTCCCACAGCGGCTTGTAATGGAAATTGTCGGTCGCCTGGAGGTCGAAGGTACCTTCCTGGTAGCGCGTCGCCGCCTTGTCGCCGCCGAGCCGGCGGGCGACATGGCCGAAGGTCTGCCGCTTCGGCTCGAGGTCGATGGTCTTGATCTGAATACTCACCGCGTTCCTCCTGTGAAACCGTTTGCCGGCTTCGGTTGTCTTTGGAAAATCTCGTCGTTCAGTCGGCCTCGTCGCGCGAGGTCCGCTGCAGCAGACCGGGGTGTCCCGCACGCCAGGCCAGCCGCTCGACCTCCGCGGTCGTCTCGGTGTCCGGCGTCAGGATCTTGGCCGAATGGTCGCGACAGAATTCCTCGAAGGCTTTGGTCGGCAGGATCAATTCGATCGCCAGATCGCCGTCCCCGAGGAGGAACTCGAATTCGATGAAGCGGCCGAGCCGCACCCCGACGATGCGGACAAATGCCTGCATCGGGTCGCCTGTGTAATCAGACGGGTTACCTGACGGGGTAGAACCGGCCACCGCCTTCGCCTCCCAGCTGCGCGGGGGTCGCTCGGCCGCCCCCATCTTTGTGCTTTCGGTTATCCGCGGGGGGTCGTCTGATGTCAACGAAAATTTCGAGAAAATGATTAATCGCGTACGAACTAACATACATCGAAGTTCGTATAGTTCTAAACGGCAATTCGGGATGTTCGTGCCGCGTCCTAGGGGCGCGCTATCGCCGATTTTCGAGAAACGGCGTGCTCGCGCCGAACCGGAGCCCCGCCGATGGTGCCGGTACGACGAAAAACGCCCCGCCGCCCGGGTAGGCGGCGGGGCGTCTCACAAAGACGGCGATGTGATGCCGGGGCGGTTCAGTGCCCTTCGGCGATGAAGTCGCCGACCAGGCGATTGAAACGGGCGGCGTGCTCGATCTGGGTCCAGTGGCCGCAACGGCCGAAGACATGGAGCTGGGATCGGTCGATCAAGGTGGCCAGGCGCAGCGAGACGTCGAGGGGGATCACGCGGTCGTCCCGGCCATGGATGATCAGGGTCTCGTGCGGCAGGGCCCTGATGTCGGCTTCGGCGCTCGCCAGGGCATCGACCTGGGCCTGGCGCGGGGCGGGGAACATGGCCGAGAAACTCTCCTGAAAGCCCGGCCGGATCGAGGCGCGGTAACGGAGTTCGGCCAGTTCGTCGGTCACCAGGCCGCGATCGAAGGCGAAAATATCCAGCATGGCACGCATGCCGGCGAGCGACGGCTGATAGCCCCAGACCCGGTCGAGCCCGTCGGAAATCGGAAAGGACAGGCCGACACTGCCCATCAGGACCAGGCGGCCGACCCGGTCGGGATGGCCGATGGCGAGGGCCAGCGCAATGGCGCCGCCGAAGGAATTGCCGACCAGGTCCACCTTGTCGAGGCCGAGCGCATCCATGAGGTCGAGCGCCTGGCGGACCCATAGGGGGCGGCCATAGGCGATGCCGGCGGGACGGTCGGTAAAGCCGAAGCCGACCATGTCGGGGGCGACGACCCGGAACCGTTCGGCCAGCGCCGGGATCACACCGCGCCAATTGGCCCAGGCCGAAACCCCGGGACCGGAGCCGTGAATCAGCATCACCGGGGCCCCGGTGCCGCGGTCGTGTACATTGCTCTCGAAGTCGCCGGTGCGCAGGCGCACCCCGATTTCCGGATCGTTCTGGCTCATGCCGGCCTCCCTTGCCGGCCGGCCCATGATGCCGGCCCGGTCGTATGGCCGGCAGCATAGGCCGTCAGGACGGGACCGGCAATATTTTCGATATTATCGAAAATGGCGAATTAAGCGACGCGCCTCTCACTTCTTGGCGGCGAAGGTCCGGCGCAGGTGCTCGAGCGTGCAGTCGATATGCTCGCCCTCGAGCCGGCAGGCGAGGTCGATG
>JAYSCC010000046.1:0-11709 GCA_041915065.1 Zavarzinia sp. | reverse complement strand
CCGGCGCTGCGGCCAGAGCCGTGGCGGTCAAGGCCGCGGCAGCCAGGGCGAGGGCCAGAAGGGGGCGACGCAAACGATGGATCATGGGCCCGACGGAAGAAGATCGAGTGCGGACACTAGCGAGCGCCCGCCCGCGCGACAAGCCGCGCGGGCGCCGACCAGCGTGGCGTTTGACGACGGCGTCATTTTCGTGATGATGGGCGCGCATCGGGGGTGAGACGGTGGATCTTGAGGGCGACAGGGTGGATATCGAGGCACGCGGCCTCCGCACGGCGGTGGCGGGGATGGCCGATCCCCGGCAAGGGGACCGGGCGATGACCGGGGATACCGTCGACGGCCAGCAGGGCGACGACGCGCCGGGCGACGACGCGCCGGCGGGCAAGCGGGCCCAGACCAAGGCGCTGAACCGCTCGCAGATCCTGGCCGCTGCGCGCGAAGTCTTCGCCGAACTCGGCTACGAGGCGACCACGGTGCGCGACATCGTCCGCCGCACCTCGCTCGCCTCCGGCACTTTCTACAATTACTTCCCGACCAAGGAAGCGGTCTTCCGCGCCGTGGTCGAGGAGAGTGCGCGTCACCTGCGCCAGCGCCTGCGCGCCGAACGGCGCTCGGCCCGCAGCTTCGACGAATTCTGCTTCCAGGCCTATTTCACCTATTTCCGCTATGTCGTCGAAGATCGGCCGACCTATGACCTGATCCGCCGCAACGTCGCCGCCATCGCTTCGGTGTTCGACAGCCCGGAACTGGCCGAAGGGCGCGACGAGCTGCGCGAGGACGTCGCGGATGCGGTCCTGCGCGGCCTGCTGCCGGCGGGGACCGACGTCGAATTCCTGACCCTGGCGATCCACGGCATTGCCGTCAACCTGGCCGGCCGCATGATCGAGACGGGCGACAACGATGTCGAACGGGCGGCGCGTTTCGCCGCCGGGCTGCTGATCGGGGGCGTAGCCGGGGCCTGTTCCGCCGCTGCGGGCCGCACCAGGAGCTGAAGCGCCGGGGCACACCGGGCATAGGAGGAGAGCCGGACCGTGGGTAAGATTCGCCGATTTCTGGAAAAATGGCTGGTGACGCTGCTCATGCGCCTGCCCCGCTCCTGGCTGGTGCGCCTGTCGGGCCGGCCGGCCTGGCAGCTCGAAGGCAAGACGCTGGACCCCCAGGTGCAGTTCCTGCTCGCCCTGGCGGCCAAGCGCCCGCCCCTCGACCATCTGCCGGTCGAGGACTCGCGCCAAGTCTACCGCGACATGGCCTATAGTTTCGGCGGCCGTGCGCGCCGTGTCGCCCGGGTCGAGGAACGGCGCATTCAGGGCCCCGGCGGCGACATTCCCGCCCGCCTCTATGTGCCCGAGAACCTGCCGGCCGGACCGGCGCCCCTGCTCGTCTTCTACCACGGCGGCGGTTTCGTGATCGGCGACCGCGAAGCCTATGACCTGCCCTGCCGCCGTCTGGCGGACGAAGCGCGCTGCCTCGTGCTCTCGGTCGAATACCGGCTGGCGCCCGAACATGTCTTCCCGACCGCGATCGACGATTGCGTCGCGGTCTGGCGCCACGTCACGGCCATGCCGGGCGATTATGGCGCGGATCCCGCCCGCATCGGTGTCGGCGGCGACAGCGCCGGCGGCCATCTCTCGGCTGTCGTCTCCCAGCAGGCGAAAGTCCTGGGTCTGCCCCTGCCCAAACATCAGTTGCTGATCTACCCGGTGACCGACCTGACGCGGGATTGGCCCTCACACAAGACCTATGGCGAAGGCTTCCTGCTCACCGCCGAGCTGATGACCTGGTTCATGGCCAAATTCCTGCCCGCCGGGACCGACATGGCCGATCCCCGGGTCTCGCCCGGTGCGGTCGCCGATCTTTCCGGCCTGCCGCCCGCGACCCTGGTGATCGCCGGTTTCGACCCCTTGCAGGACGAAGGCCGGGCCTACGGCGAAAAACTCGGCGCGGCCGGCGTGCCGGTCAAGCTGATCGCCTGCGACACGCTGATCCACGGGATGATCTCGCTGCCTGGCGTGGTCGACGCCGCCGACCGGGCGCTCTCCGACATCGCCGGCGAAATCCGCCGCGGCCTCGCCGTTTGATCGAAAAGAGCAGCCGGGCGGAATGGACGCTCATTCCGCCCGGCTGGCCGTCAGGCGCTTCGTGACGCCTTATCCCGGTCGTTGGTCGCCTTGATCATGTCGCGGATCATGCCCCATTGCTCGGCCGTCACGGCGTCGAGGGCACTGAAGGTGCCACCGCCGGTCAGCCATTGGCCGCCGTCGATCGCCATCACTTCGCCGGTGATATAGCGGACTTCGTCGGCCATCAGGAAGGCGGCCAGATTGGCCAGTTCGGGCAATTCACCGATCCGGCGCAGTGGCACGGTGCGGCCGGCGTCCTTCAGCCCGTCGATCGGCAACAGGCGCTTGGACATGCCTTCGGTCGGGAAGGGGCCGGGGCAGATCGCGTTGAGGCGGATGCCACGCGGGCCCCATTCGACCGCCAGGCTCTTGGTCATGGCGGCGACGCCGGCCTTGGACATGGCCGAGGGCACGACATAGGGCGAGCCGGTCCAGACCCAGGTGGTCAGGATCGAGACCACCGAGGCCGGCCGCCCCTCGGCCAGCCAGCGCTTGCCGCAGGCCAGCGTCGTATAGAAGGTGCCGTGGAAGACGATGTTGGCGATCGCGTCGAAGCCGCGCGGCGACAGGTCCTCGGTCCGGCTGATGAAATTGCCGGCGGCATTGTTGACGAGACCGTCGAGCGGGCCCCGCGTGGTCCAGATCTGGTCCAGCGCCTCGTCGATCGCGGCCGGCACCCTTATGTCGACCGCCTGAGGCACCACGGTGCCGCCGTGGGCCGCGGTCAGTTCCGCCGCCGCCTCTTCGAGCAGGGCACCGCGTCGGCCCCAGATCACCACCTCGGCCCCGAGTTCCAGGAATTTCGCGGCCATCGCCTTGCCGAGCCCGGTGCCGCCGCCGGTCACCAGGATGCGCTTGCCGGCGAAGAGATCGTTTTTGAACATTTTGCCTCCCCAGAGCCGATGGCCGGTTCAGGGAAGCGGCCATCAGTTCAGATGTCTTGGCCGAGCGCGGATCCGTGCTCGACCCGCGGACTCTGGCAGAGACCGGCGATCGCGGGAAGCGGGACTGACTTTCCGTCAGGGCAGCAGCGTGTCGGTGTAGCCGGCCAGGCGATAGGCAACGAGACCGATCCATTCGCGTGAGGCCTGGAAGGATTCGGTCAGGGTGCCGAGCACGTCGAGCGGCCGCCAAGCGACGTCCGGCCCCTCGGTCAGCGGATCGACCGGCCAGGGGATCACGTTCCAACCGGCGGTCCGGAAGATCGCCACCGAGCGCGGCATGTGCAGCGCATTGGTGACCAGGATCCAGGGTTTGCCGGCGACGTCGCCCGCCACTTCCCGCGCGACGAGCTGGTTCTCATAGGTATTGCGCGAGACGGCGGTGACCTTCACCCGGGCCGGGTCGATGCCGAGCCGGGGCAGCAGGTCGCGCGCGACGTCGTTTTCGGTATAGGTCGGCGTGCCCAGGGCGCCGTAGCCGCCGGCATAGATCACCGGCACCCCGGGGAAGCGGCCGGCCAGGGTGGCGGCCCCGGTCAGGCGCCCGGCGCCATAGATCAGCACTGGCATGCCCCAGGCTTCCGAGCGGTCGGAATCGACGCCGCCGCCGAGGACGACGATGCCGGCGATCTCGGCCGGCAGCTCCGGGTGGGGCGGAAAGCGGCGCTCCAATGCCGCCGCCGCCAGGGGGCCGAGCGGGGTTGCCGCCTGCAGCAGCAGAAGGACGAGCGCCGTCCAAGCCAGAGCATTGCCGGTCCGCCGCAGGGTGACCAGCCGGCACAGGATGGCCAGGACCGCCAGCACGCAGGTGAGCGAGATGGGGGCGGCCAGCATCCAGAAAATCTTGGAGAGGACGAAGAACAAGGGTCAGGTCTTTCTGAAGACGACCGCCGCGAGCCAGCCCATGGCGATGGCGACGGCGATGGCGGCGATACCGTAGAGGGCTGGGTAATTGTTGGCCGACTTGTAGATCCAGCGCTCCAGCCCGGTCTTGTCGACGAAGAGGGCGGAGGAATTGGCGCCGATCAGCGCACCGTCCTTGAACAGATAGATTTCCACCTTGTAGCTGCCGACCGGCACATTCGAGGGGAAATCGAATTCGGCCTTGAACAGGCTGGGGCCGAGGAAGGTGACCGGCTGGGCCTGGGCCGGGAACAGATCCTGGCGCCCGCGCAGGCGGACCAGGGCGGCGCGGAAATCCTGGGCCTCCGCATCGTCCGCGCCAGCCCCGCGGGGGCGGAGCTTGAGGGTGTCGAGGCCGATCTGCTGGCGCATCAAGTCGGGTTCGGCGCCGATCTCGGCCAGCGGCCGGGTCGAGGCCACGGAATAGAAGGCCGGCACGCCGTCGAAGGTGCGGACGTCGGTATTGACCCAGATGCCGAAGCTGCGGGCCTTGCGGCGCACCCGGATCGACTGTTCCGGCCCGCGCAGCACGATCACCACGTCGCGCTTGCCCGGCCCCTCCGGAATGACTGAGCCGAAGACCAGGATCGACGAGCCGGTGAAGCTCGAGGTGATGGCGATCAGGCGCTGCGAGAGGTCGGTCACCAGGCTGTCGGCCCGGGCCGCCGCCGGCAGCGCGAGCAGGGCGAGGAGCAGGAGCAGGCGGCGCATCTCAGCGCGCCCCGCCGATCAGGCTGATCGAGAAGATCTCACCCGGCCGGATCAGGAGATCGACCGCCAGGCGGATACCGACCGCGAGCACGAGAAGGCTCAAAAGGACGCGGAGCTGCTCGCCCTTGAGGCGGAGCGAGACCCGGCTGCCGAATTGCGCGCCCACGACCGAGCCGACCAGCAGCAAGCTGGCCAGCAGAATGTCGACCGATTGGTTGGTCCATGCCTGCAGGAAAGTGACCGAGGCGGTAACGAAGATCATCTGCAAAAGCGAGGTGCCGACCACCACCTGGGTCGGCATGCCCAGCATATAGATCATCGCCGGCACCAGGATGAAGCCGCCGCCGACGCCCATGATGGCCGAGAGCACGCCGATGAAGAAACCGATGCCGAGCGGCATCAGCGCGCTGATATAGAGGCGCGACTTGCGGAAGCGCATCTTGAACGGCAGACCGTGGATCCAGGTGTGCTGGTGCAGCTTGCGCCGCCGCACCCGCCCGCGCTGCTGGCGCCACAGGGCATTGGCCGATTCGACGAACATCAGCCCGCCGATGGTGCCGAGGAAGATGACATAGGCGATCGAGACGACGACATCGACCGTGCCCGCCTTGCGCAGCGCCGCGAAGGCCCAGGAGCCGAGGCCGGAGCCGACCAGGCCGCCCGCCGTCAGCACCAGGCCCATGGGCACGTCCACGGTGCCGCGCCGCCAATGCGCCATCACGCCGGAGACGGAAGAGGCGACCACCTGCTGCGCCCCGGTGCCCACGGCGACCGGCGCCGGCACGCCGATGAAGATCAGCAAGGGCGTGATCAGGAAGCCGCCGCCGACGCCGAACAGGCCCGACAGGAAGCCGACCGCACCGCCGATGCCGAGCAGCATGAAAACGTCGACCGACAGTTCGGCGATAGGCAGGTAGATCTGCATCGGCACTCGAAGGCAGAAGGGTGCCGGCCATTATGGGGACGCCGCCCGAAATGGCTAGAGCGCTTGTGCTTCAGCGTCCGCCGCCGACCTCCAGCACCGCCCCGGTGACATAGGACGCAGCCGGCGAGAGCAGGAAGAGCACGGCGGAAGCAACCTCATCCGCCGTGCCGGCGCGGCCCATGGGAATCAGGGGCGCCATGCGGGCCGGCCGGCCGGGGTCGCCCGCTTCTGCGTGGAGGTCGCTTTCGATCAGGCCGGGGGCGACCGCATTGACCCGGATTCCCTCCGCCGCCACCTCGCGGGCAAGGCCGCGGGTGAAGCTGTCGACCGCGCCCTTGCTGGCGGCGTAATGGACCCATTCGCCCGGGCTGCCCAGTTGGCCGGCGCGCGACGAGACATTGACGATCGCACCGCCCTGGCCGCCCCGCGCGGTCGAGAGGCGGCGCACCGCCTCGCGCGCGGCGATCATCGTGCCCGTGACATTGACCGCCAGCACCCGCGCGGCGACCACGGGGTCGAGGTCGGCGACGCGGGAAAAGCCGCCGGTGATGCCGGCATTGTTGACGAGGCCGGCGAGCGGGCCGAGGCGTGCTTCGGCCGCTTCGAACAGGCCGGGAATCGCGGCGGCATCGCCGATGTCGGCCGCGAAAGCGGCAGCCCGGCCGCCTGCATTCTCGATCTCCGCGACCAGGGCTCCGGCCGCCGCGGCGTCCCGCGTGTAGTTCACCGCCACGGCATAGCCGGCCGCCGCGGCCTGGCGGCAGATGGCGGCGCCGATGCCGCGGCTGCCGCCGGTCACCAGCAGCAGGCCGAGGCTCACGGGCGGAAGCCTTCGAAGATGATGTTGTCGGCGAAATCGGCGGCGCGCTTGCGCTCCGCCGGGGTGCGCACGGTCCAGGTCAGCAGGGGCAGGCCCTGGGCGCGGGCGCGCCTGGTCGCCCGGTTGGGCACCGCGTTGATGTCATAGGCGATGAAATGCGGCCGCACGAAGCGATTGAACAGCATATGGGTGAGCACCCATTTCTCGTGCAGTTTCATGGGCTCGTCGTCCATACGGAAATCCATGGCGATCTGGCCGCGGCGCACCTGGGGCGCGTGGCGCTTGAACCAGAGCAGCGACTGCGGATTGAACGACTGCACGGCGAAACGCCCGCGGTAATCGGCCAGCACCGCTGCGGTCGCCGCTTCGAGCGGGCCGACCTTGCCGCGCGCGGCCTTCACCTCGATCAGGAAGGGCACCCGGCCGCCGACCAGGGACAGGACCTCGGCCAGCGTCGGAATGGTTTCCGCCGTGCCGAACAGGTGCAACTCGGAAAGTTCCGCGGCGGACCGCTCGTCGACCCGGCCCGTCGTCCCGGTCAGGCGCGGCAAGGTGTCGTCGTGGAACACCATGGGCACGCCGTCGGCCGAGACCTGGATGTCCAGCTCGATGGCATAGCCCGCCTCGGCCGCGGCCAGGAAGGCGGCGCGGCTGTTCTCGGGGATGCCCTTCGCCTTGTCGTGCAGGCCGCGGTGGGCGACCGGGACATGGGTCAGCCAGTCCGGCATCATGATAGCAGAACCTCCGTTTCGGCCAGGACCGAACCCCGGGCGTAACGATAGAGATACCAGGCGATGGCGGCCGCCTGGACGAACAGGCCGGCCGGCGTCGGCGTCAGCAGAAGGCCGAGCAGGAAGAGCCCGCCCGCCTGCACCACAGTGGTCCGGATCAGGCGGCGGTGGTCGTCTTCGGGCGGCAGGTGGCCGGCCTTGGCATAGGCGACGAAAGCGCCGATGCCAAGGCTGAGCATCGCCAGCACCATCCAGCGATAGGCTTGCAGCGCGGGCGTATCGCCCTTCGGCAGCATCACTCGAACTCGAAGATCGCCTCGACCTCGACCGCGGCGCCGAGCGGCAGGGCATTGGTGCCGACCGCGGAGCGGGCATGGCGCCCGGCGTCACCGAAGACTTCGACGAAGAGGTCGGAAGCGCCGTTGGCGACCTTCGGCTGGTCCATGAAACCGTCGGTGCAGCTGATGAAGGCGACCAGTTTCACGACCCGGCGCACCCGGTCGAGATCCTCGTCCAGCGCTGCCCGTGCCTGAGCGATCAGGTTGATGGCGCAGAGCCGGGCGGCCGCATTGCCGGCTGCGGCATCCAGCTCGGCGCCTAGCTTGCCCTTGACCAGCCCGCTCGGCCCCATCGGCAGTTGGCCGGAGACGAAGAGCAGGTTGCCCGAGACGACGAAGGGCACATAGTTGGCGACCGGGGCGGTCGGGGTCGGCAGGGTGATGCCGAGGTCCCGAAGCCTTGCGTCGATCCGCGAAATATCCATGACAGGTCCTCTCTCGTCGCTTTCGTCTCAGGCGGGCGGTACTCAGGCGGGGCAGCCGGCCGGCTGTTGCTGGGTGATGCAGTGGATATTGCCGCCGCCGAGCAGAATTACCCGCCCCGGCACCGCGATCACGCGGCGGTCCGGAAACAGGCGGGTCAGGATCTCCCGGGCCGCGCCGTCGGTCGCGGGGTCCAGGAGGGGCATCACCACGGTGCCGTTGCCGATGTAGAAATTGGCGTAGGAGCCGGCCAGGCGAAGCCCGACGCCGCGCTCCTGCTCGCCCTCGTCGTCGAGGCCGCCGAAATCGATCCCCGCCCCCTCTTCGGGTGTGCGGAACAGCGGCCCGGGCAGGGGCAGCTTCACCACCTCGAAGTTCCGGCCACGGGCATCACGCGCCTTTTCCAGGCGCTCCAATGCATCCTTGGAGATCGCATATTGCGGATCTTCGGTGTCGTCGGTCCAGGTCAGGGCGATCACGCCGGGCTTCACGAAGCAGGCGAGATTGTCGATATGGCCGTCGGTCTCGTCGAGCAGCAGCCCGGGGCCGAGCCAGACCACGGTCTCGACGTTCAGGTAATCTTTCAGGTGGCGCTCGATCTCGGTCCGCGACAGCTCGGGATTGCGGTTCGGATTGAGCAGGCATTCCTCGGTGGTCAGCACCGTGCCCTGGCCGTCGACATGGATCGAGCCGCCTTCCAGGATCAGGGGCGCCCGGTAGCGCGGCACGCGCTCGATCTCTAGGATCTTGGCGGCGACCAGCTCGTCCTGGTCGCAGGGGGCATAGAGGCCGCCCCAGGCATTGAAACCCCAGTCGACCCCGCGGAGCCGCCCGGTGCCGTCGGTGACGAAACTGGGCCCGGTATCCCGGCACCAGGAATCGTCCGTCGTCACCTCGACCACACGGATATGGGCGGGCAGGCGGCGGCGGGCATTGACGAATTGCCGGCCCGAGGCGAGCACGGTGACCGGTTCGCCCTCGGCGATCGCGGCGGCAACCGCGGTGAAGGCTTCCTGCGCTGGCTTGGCCCCGTTCCGCCAATTGTCGCAGCGCTCCGGCCAGATCATCCAGCAGCCCTGGTGCGGCTCGAATTCGCCGGGCATGCGGAAACCATCCGCGCGCGGGGTGGATTGCAATGTCGGCGCCATCGATACCTCCTCGGGGCGCCCATCCTGCCGCCAACCGCCCTTGGCGGGCAAGCTGCCTGCGGCCGGCATCTGTAATTTAAAAGTTACAATATGCTTGCGGCACCGGAAACCGTGATCTATAAGTTACTGGTGTTCGAGGTTCGCCAGACCATCGATTTCCGCGATTGGCTCGACGGTTTGAAGGACCGCCGCACCCGCGAGCGCGTCGCCCAGCGGATCGTCCGACTCAGTGCCGGCTTGTTCGGCGACGCCAAATTCTTCGAGGGTATCGGCGAGCTTCGGATCGACTGTGGCCCCGGCTACCGCGTCTATTTCGTCCAGCGCGGCAAAGTGCTCGTGATCCTGCTCTGCGGCGGCGACAAGAGTACGCAGAAGAAAGACATCGAGAGGGCGGTCCGCATGGCCGCGGCACTGGAGGACTGACATGGCGATCGTAACCGTTCCCTTCGACGCTGCCTGCTACCTCGAAAGCCCGGAGGCGCAGGCCGAATTGATCAACGACGCCTTTGCCAGCGGGGATGCGAAATATATCGCCGCGGCGCTCGGCACCATCGCCCGGGCGCGCGGCATGACCAAGGTCGCGAAGGAAGCCGGCGTCACGCGCGAGGCGCTCTATCGCGCCTTGAGCCCGGACGGTGACCCGAGGCTTTCCACCCTGCTCGGCGTCATGAAGGCCTTGAAGCTCTCGATCAGGGCGGACGCCGCCTGACGCCGCGCCATGATGCGCGTGTTCGTTTTCTGTCTTCTGCTCGCCGCTCCGGCCCAGGCCGCGGCCGGCAAGCCCTATTGCGGCGAGAAGCATTTCTGCCGGGAGATGAAGGACTGCGCCGAAGCCTATTTCTATTTCGAGCGCTGCCACCAGGCCGACTTGGACCGTGACGGCGACGGCATCCCCTGCGACCAGCTCTGCGGCTTCAAAACGCAACATTGATGGGGCAGACTTCCCCCCGACCGAAGGGGAGAACGTGATGCGGAACGTGACGGTAGCGGCGACCCAGATGGCCTGCGACTGGGACCGGGCGGGCAATGTCGCGCGGGCCGAAGCCCTGGTGCGCAAGGCGGCGGGCGAAGGCGCCCAGATCGTGCTGATCCAGGAACTCTTCGAGACCCCCTATTTCTGCCAGGACCAGATCCACGATTTCTTCGACCTGGCCGCACCCTTCGAGGACAATCCGCTGATCGGCCGTTTCGCCCGCCTCGCGGCCGAACTCGAAGTGGTGCTGCCGGTCTCCTATTTCGAGCGGGCGGGGCAGAGCTTCTTCAATTCGGTCGCCATCGTCGATGCCGACGGTGCCGTGCTCGGCAACTACCGGAAGAGCCATATTCCGGACGGCCCGGGCTATACCGAGAAATTCTACTTCTCGCCCGGCGACACCGGTTTCCAGGTCTGGGACACGCGCTATGCCCGGATCGGCGTCGGCATCTGCTGGGACCAGTGGTTCCCCGAGACGGCGCGGGCGATGGCGCTGATGGGTGCCGAGATTCTGTTCTATCCGACCGCGATCGGTTCCGAGCCGCATGATCCGACGCTCGATTCGGCGGCCCATTGGCAGCGCGTCATGCAGGGCCACGCCGGCGCCAATCTGATGCCCCTGGTCGCCTCGAACCGGATCGGCACCGAGGCCGGCAAGCGCGGCACCGCGATCACCTTCTACGGCTCGTCCTTCATCGCCGATCCGACCGGCGCCAAGGTGGCTGAGGCCGACCGGGCGACCGAAACCGTGCTGACCGCGACCTTCGACCTCGACGCCACGGCCCATCAACGCCGCTCCTGGGGCGTCTTCCGCGACCGCCGTCCGGAGCTCTATGACACGCTGCTGTCGCTCGACGGAGAGAATCCGCACGCCGCCGCCGGCTACTGAGGGTGGTGCGTTCACCGATCCTTTACGAAACAGGCGACAGGATCGCGCGGACAACAGGAGGCGCAGCCCCATGAGCGAATCGGCAGATGAAAAACTGACCCCCGTCGAGGAGTCGGCTTTCCCCTTCCTGCAGCAGGCGGTGGTGCTGGATCAGGCGCGTGCGGCCCTGACCGCGGTGACCGAGGCACTGGCACATAATGCCGAGCTCTGGCTCAGCCTCGCCAACGAAGTGACGGCACGCGGCGCCGAACTGCCGCTCGAGACGATCGATTTCGTCAACCGCACCACCACTTTTGCGGCCAAGGCGGCGACAGTGTTCCAGCGCAATATCGAGGAAGAAGTCCTCGACAAGCTGATCGCGCTGAACCTCAACATGTCGGAAGCGATCCTGAGCAAGGACAAGGCCTGACCGGCCCTTCCGGCCTCGGGCCCGACCCGGCCTTTCCGGCCCTGGGTCAGACGGCGGGACGTCCTCCTCGGCATCAGGTCGAGGAGTAGGAGGTCCCCATGATCTCGAAGACGCTCTGGCTGGTCACCTGATCTTCGCCGATCACGGCGCCGATCACCTCGCGCTGCGCCTGGGCGGCGAAGGCGATATTGCTCTCCAGCAGGGAATAGCGGGTGTTGATCGCCTTGAGGGCGGCGGCCTGGGCGTCGGATTCCTGGGTATTCAGGGTCTGCGCCTGATCCCCCAGGGTATCGAGCTGGCCCTGCAGCGTGGCGATGCCGACTTCGGCTTGAAGATTGGTGTTGCCGAGCGTGCCGACCGCCTTGGCGACGATCTTCATCG
>JAYSCC010000045.1:0-11719 GCA_041915065.1 Zavarzinia sp. | reverse complement strand
CGGGTTCGGCGCGGGTGCTGCGGCATTGGCTGCACGCGCCCTTTCCGGCGGTGATCCTGGGCGCCGCCGCGATCGGCTTGGTGTCCGGCCGGGGTGCGGGCGGCGCCCCCTTGCCGCGGCCGGGCCGGCCCGAGCTGAAGCGGTCGGCCCGGCTCGTGCTGGTTTTCCTGCCGCTCTGGGCAGTGCCGGTCGGCCTCGCGGTCGGGCTCGCCGGTGGCATCTTCCCCGACCTCGCCGCCCTGTTCACGAAGTCGGCCTTCGTCACCTTCGGCGGTGCCTATGCGGTGCTGCCCTATATCGCCGATGCCGCGGTCCATGCCTATGGCTGGCTCTCGCCCGCGCAGATGATCGACGGGCTGGCGCTGGCCGAGACGACGCCGGGGCCGACCATCCTGGTGCTCGACTATGTCGGCTTCCTGGCCGCCTATCAGGCGCCGGGCGGGCTCGATCCCGCCATCGCCGGCTTCGCCGGGGCGGCCCTGGTCACCTATGTGACCTTCCTGCCGTCCTTCCTCTTCATCCTGGCGGGGGCACCCCTGGTCGAGACCCTGGCCGCCGCGCCTCGCGCCGCCGCCGTCATGAAGGCGATCGCGGCCGCCGTGGTCGGGGTGATGGCCAATCTCGCCCTGTTCTTCGGTCAAGCGGTATTGGTGGTGGACGGAGCACCGGCCTGGGGCGCCCTTGCGGCCGCCCTGGCCGCCTTGTCGGTGGCCCTGAGCGGCCGTATCGCCGCCCATTGGCTGATCGCGGCCGGGGCCGCCGCCGGGCTGATCGTGGCGATGGCCTGATCGCGTCTGGCCGTACCCCGGGCCCGATCAGGCGGCGCGGATCGCCGCCAGGAAATTCTCGACCTGTTGCCGCAGTTGCTCGGCGAGGCCCGACAATTCGGTCGCCGCCGCCTTCACCCCGGCGGCCGCCGAGGACGTCTCACCCGCCCCTTGCGAGACGTCGGCGATATGGCTGGTGACGTCATGGGCACCGGCGGCGACATGTTCGACGCTCTTGCCGATCTCGCCGGTCGCGGCCGTCTGCTGCTCGACCGCGCTGGAAATCGAGGTGGCGGCATCGCCCAGATGCTCGGTCGCCTCGCCGATGCGGCCGATGGCGTCGACCGCCGATCCGGTCCAGCTCTTCATCGCCTGGGCCTGGTCGCCGATCTTCACCGTAGCGTCCGCGGTCTGGCGGGCCAGGGTCTTCACCTCCGCCGCGACCACGGCGAAGCCCTTGCCAGCCTCGCCCGCCCGGGCCGCCTCGATCGTGGCGTTGAGGGCGAGCAGGTTGGTCTGATTGGCGATCGCCTGGATCATCTTCACCACGTCGTCGATCGAGGACGCGGCGGCCGACAGGCGGCCGACGATGTCGCGCGCCTGGGCCGTTTCGCCCACCATGCGGCTCGACAGGTCGCCGGCCAGATGGACCTGGCGGCTGATCTCGCCGATCGCGGCACCCAATTCGTTGGTCGCGGCGGCCACGGTCTCGCTGCTGGTGGCCGCCATTTCGGCCGCGCTGGCGACCGCTTCCGCCTGTTCGCGGGTGGCGGCGGAAATCCCGGCCATGCTGTCGGCCGAGGCGGCGAGTTCGCTCGCCGCATTGGCGACGGAGGAGACCACTTCGCCGATCCCTGCTTCGAAATCCGAGGCCAGGCGGTGGCGCGTTTCGCGCGCCTCGTCCTGCAATGTCTTCATGCGCAGGCGCGCTTCGTTGATGGTGCGCGCGCCCTGTCCGAAGGCGCCGACCATGCCGGTGTCGAGGAAGGGCCGGAAATAATGGCCGTGGCTGCTCTGGTCGAGGCTGGCCCGGGTCTCGCGCAGGAAGGCGTCGGTCAAGTCGAAGACGCGGTTCAGGGCGTGCAGGAAGGGCACGGCGTCGCCCAGATGTTCGATCATCACGACGCGCGCCTCGAAATCGCCGGCGGCGACGCGCTTGCAGGCTTCGGTCGCCTTGGCCATGGCTTCGTGGAGACGGGCGTTCTCCGCTTCGAGGGCGGCGATGCGGGCGTCGCGCTGATCGGGCTCGGCACTGTGCCGATGGCGGATGAAATCAAAGAGAGACGACGAAGTCGTCATAGCTCATCCCCCCGGCAGCGAGATGGGAGTCGCTCGCGGCGATACCGGCCGCGAGGCCTTCGCGCGGCCCAGCGGCGGCCTGTTCGACCGCCAGTACCTGGCTATAGAGGCCACCGGCCGCGGCAACCGCCCGGCGCTCGGGCACGCGGCGGTTGGAGTGGTAACCGATGATGGTGCCCTGTTCGTCGAAGCTGGGCGTGACATGGGCGAGCACCCAATAGAAATCGCCCGATTTCGCCATGTTCTTCACATAGGCGAAGATTTCCTTGCCGGCCTGGATCTGCTGCCAGAGCAGGGCGAAGACCGCCCGCGGCATGTCGGGATGGCGGATCAGGTTGTGGTTCTGACCCATGACTTCGGCTTCGCGGTAGCCCGCGATGCCCAGGAAGACGTCATTGGCATAGGTGATGATGCCCTTGAGATCCGTCTTGCTGACGATGACCTCGTTACGATCGAAAAAGGCTTCCCGGTCCGTCGGCCGAACGGTAGGACGCGCCATGGCTGTTCCCCATAGTCACTGAAGGAATGGGGAAATTAGGCACAGACGTCCTGAACAAAGGGTTACCGGGGACGCTTTGCCTCGATCGCATCCCAGATCAGGGCTGCGACATTTGTGCCGTCGAAGGCTTCGATCTGCTGGATGCCGGTCGGGCTGGTCACGTTGATCTCGGTCATATAGTCGCCGATCACGTCGATGCCGACGAAGAGCAGGCCTTTCCGGGCCAGCACGGGACCGATGGTGTCGCAGATCTCACGCTCGCGCGCAGTCAGCGTGCTGCGCACCGCCGTACCGCCGACATGGAGGTTGGAACGCGCCTCGCCCTCGGCCGGCACGCGGTTAATGGCGCCGACCGGAACGCCGTCGACCAGAATGATGCGTTTGTCGCCCTGGCGCACTTCCGGCAGGTAGCGCTGGACGATGATCGGTTCGCGGTAGAGCAGGGTGAAGGTTTCGAGTAGGCTGCCCAGGTTCTCGTCACCCGGCTTCAGGTGGAAGACACCGGCGCCGCCGTTGCCGAACAGCGGCTTCACGATGATGTCGCCATGCGTCTCGCGGAACGCCTCGACCTCGGCCTTGCGCGAGGTGATCAGGGTCTCCGGCATGAGCTGCGGGAAATGGGTGACGAAGAGCTTTTCCGGCGCGTTCCTGACCTCGACCGGATCATTCACCACCAGGGTCTTCGGGTGGATGTGCTCCAGAACATGGGTCGCGGTGATATAGGCCATGTCGAAGGGCGGGTCCTGGCGCATCAAGACGACGTCGATCGTCGAAAGATCCAGGGTGAAGCCCGGCCCGGCGGTGAAATGATTGCCCTTCTCGCGCCGGAGTTCGAGGCTCCGCGCGAAGGCTTCGACCTTGCCATTCTTCAGCGAGAGGTCGCGCGGCAGATAGTAGAACAGGCGGTGGCCCCGGGCCTGGGCTTCTAGACCTAAGCGGAAGGTCGAATCGACCGTGATGTCGAAGGACTCGACCGGGTCCATCTGGATCGCGACGGTGAGGGCCATGGCACGCCTTCTCGTTCAGTTTTATGTCGTTGGAGGTTGCTCAGTTCAGCCGCAGGCGCAGCTCGGCCAGCAGGCGCTGGGCTTCGATCGTCTCGAAGCCGTCGAGCGAATGTTCGATGCAGCTCTCGAAGGCGGCGGTAGCGGCGCCGAGACGGCCCAGATTGTGCTGCGCCTGGCCATAGTCGAACCAGAGCCCGGCATCCTCGGGCGCGAGGCGCAGCATGGTGCGCGCCAGGGCTGCCACCCGCTCGACGTCGCCGTCGGCCTGGGCGCGGGATTTCAGGTTGTTCTGCAGACGGAGCAGGACGGCGCGATTGCCGACCGTATCGGTCAGCGCCGGGGTCAGTTCCTGGTCGGGGCCCATGAGCTGCTTTGTGAGCCGGCGGAGTTCCAGGGGATCGAGCACGCGGCCGCCATTGAAGGGATCGAGGATCAGCGCCTCGCCCCGGACCTGGAGACGGACCAGGAAATGGCCCGGGAAGGCCAGGCCTTCGAGGGCGAAACCGGCGGCCCGGGCGGCATGGGCATAGAGGATGCCGAGCGCCACCGGCAAGCCCTTTCGCCGTTCGACCACGCTGATCAGATTGGCGTTCTGCGGATCGTCGTAGGTCAGGCGGTCGCCGTCATAGCCGAAGCGGTCGTTGAACAGGCGGGCCAAGGTGGCCGCGACCTCGAGCGCCGTCGCGGCGCGGCTGTCGCGCATCGCATTGGCCAATTCCTCGAGATGGTCGCGGTAGGGGCCGAGATAGACGCCCGGCCGGTCGAGCGCCGCGAGCAGAAGCGCCGTGCCGGCCAGATCGATCGCCCTGTCCTCCTGCTTGCCGACGGCGTCGAGGGCCGCCTCGATTTCTTCGGCGGAGAGGGGGGCTGGTTCCAGACTCGGCATCGTTACACTCGACAGGCCCTATTCCGGTGAAACCTGGATGGCGCTGACGACCTTCTGCACGCCCGAGATCGAACGGGCGATTTCGACCGCCTTGTCGCGCTGCGCCTCGCTGCGCACAACGCCCGAAAGATAGACGATGCCGTTGACGGTTTCGACCCCGATCGACAGGCCGTTGAGCGAGAAATCGGTCAGCAGGTTCGATTTCACCTTGGTGGTGATCCAACTGTCGGAAGCATAACCGCCGACGCCGCCATCGTCCGCCACCTGGAGCTGGTTGTCGATCTCCTTCACCCCCTCGCAACCGCGGGCGATGCTCTCGGCTTCCGCCTTGTCGGCCGACGAGGCGACGGTGCCGACCAGCAGCACACGGCCGCGCACCACTTCGACGCTGACGTCGCTGAACAACGTGGTCGAACGCTTCAGCAGCTTGTCGTTGATGTCGAGACGGATGCCGGCATCGTCGGCGACTTGGCCGGGGGCGCGGTTCTGGGCTGCGACATAGCCGGCGGTGCCGACGGCGCCGACCGCCGCGACGACGCAGCCGCCGAGGGCGGGCAGGGTGATCCCGAGGGTGAGCAGGGCCGCGGCCGGTACACGCTTCATCGTCGCTCCATCCGTCGTCATTGGGGCGGTCGTTCTTGGCGGGTGGCGGTGCCTCAATCGATTCGCCATGCATCCCTTATATGAGAGGGCAGGCGCCAGGGCACCACCAGGATGGCATCGAATGTCACCGCGAGCCCGCCGAGGTCGGGCCGCGTGGCGAGAAACAGCTCGGCCGCGCGGGCGATCCGGGCTTGCTGGCGCTGGCGAATCGCCTCCCCCGCAGCCCCGAAGCCGGCCCGATGCTTCACTTCGATGAAGGCGAGGGTGTGGCGGCGGCGCGCCACCAGGTCGATCTCGCCCGCCTTGCAACGCCAGTTGCGGGCCAGCACGCGCCAGCCGCGGAGTGTGAGATGAAGCACCGCGGCGAATTCGGCCAGGCGGCCCGCCCGCTCCGCCCGGCGCTTCGCGTCGAGGCTCATTCCCGGGCCTTCAGGGCCATGGCACGGGCATAGACGTCACGCTTGGCGAGACCGAAGGCGGCCGCCACCTTGGCCGCGGCAGCCGAGGGGCCGGCATGGGCGAGTTCGGCGAGGAGAGCAGCGTCGACCGCCGTTTCGTCCGGCGCCGCCGCTTCGTCCGGCGGGCCGATCACGACGACGACCTCGCCCTTGGGCGGTCCCGCTTCGGCGTAATGGCTGGCGAGGACGGATAGGCGCTCGCGCCGCACTTCCTCGAACAATTTGGTCAGCTCGCGGGCGACCGCCGCCGGCCGTTCGCCCAGCACGGCGGCGGCATCGGCCAGCATCTCGGGCAGGCGCTGCGCCGATTCGAGGAAGACCAGGGTCGCCCGGATGCCGCGCAATTCTTCGAGGGCGGCACGGCGCGCCGCCGACTTGGGCGGCAGGAAGCCCGCGAAGAGGAAGCGGTCGGTCGGCAGCGCCGCCAGGGTGAGCGCCGCCAACACCGAGGAGGCACCGGGCAGCGTGGTGACCGGAAAACCCGCCGCCACCGCCTCGACCACCAGCTTGTAGCCGGGGTCGGAGACCAGCGGCGTCCCGGCGTCGGAGACCAGGGCGACGACCTCGCCCTTGGCCAGGCGGGCCAGTACTTCGGGCCGGACGCGTGCCGCATTGTGGTCGTGATAGGGCAGCAGATGCTTGTGCAGGCCGTAGATCTGCATCAGGCGGGCGGTCACCCGCGTGTCTTCGCACAGGATCACGTCGGCCGCGCGCAGCACGTCGAGGGCGCGCAGCGTGATGTCGCGGGCATTGCCGATCGGGGTCGCCACCAGATGCAGGCCGGGGCCCGGTTTACTTGCCCGCCCCACCCCGCTAACTTGGCCGCCTGATGTCTCGTGCCCAGGAGTATGATCCGGTGCATCCTCTGGCAAAGGCGGATAAGGCGGCCTTTCGGCCTCGTCGTCGTTCATTCCTCTACGCCCTCGCCGGCCTGATCCTGGCCGCCTGTGGTTCGTCTTCCGGCGACACTAGCCACAATGCCCCCCCGCCGTCAGCCGTAATCCCGACCCCGCCGCCGCAACCGGCGGCGCCGCGCATCGGCCTGATCCTGCCCCAGACCGGCCAGGCCGGGGAAGTCGGCAAAGCGTTGGAAGACGCCGCCGAACTGGCGCTGTTCGATCTCAATGCGACCAATATCGAGCTTCTGCCCGCCGATGCCGGCGGTTCGGCCGCGACCGCCTCGGGCGCCGCGCAGAATGTCATCGGCGGCGGCTCCGGCGTCGTCATCGGGCCGCTGGGTGCCACCTCGGTGAAGGCAGCGGCGATCGAAGCGCGGAAGCGCGGCGTGCCCCTGCTCGGCTTTTCGACCGACCGCAGCGCCGCCGGCAGCGGCGTCTATCTCCTCGGCTTCATGCCGGACGAACAGGCGACGGCGGTGATCGGCTATGCCGCCTCGACCGGGCTTTCGCGTTTCGGCGCCCTGATCCCGGTCGGCGCCTACGGCGACGTGGTCGGCTCGGCCTTCGAAGTGGCGGTCGGGGCCAACGGCGGCACCGTGGTCGGCGTCGAGCACTACAAGTCGGGCAGCTTGCAGCCGACTGACAATCTGCGCGCCTTGTTGACCCCGGGGCCGGACGGCAACCTGCCGATCGACGCGCTCTTCGTGCCCGACGGCGGCACGGCACTGCAGCAAGTGCTGTCGACCATCGCCAGCTTGGGCTTCGACCCGCACCGCATCCGGCTGCTCGGCACCAACCAATGGTCGGACTCGCGGCTCGGCAGCGATCCGCTGAGCCTGGGCGGCTGGTACGCCGGGCCGGAGCCCGAACGTTTCGAGCGCTTCGCCGCACATTTCCAGTCGACCTACGGCCGCCGGCCGCCGCGTATGGCCGCCCAGGCCTATGACGCCATGACGCTGGCCGTGCTGCTGGCCCGCCAGCCCGGCGGCTTCGCCAGCGCTTCGGCGCTGCTCCAGGGCACGGACGGGTTTTCGGGGGTCGACGGGCTGTTCCGTTTCCGGGCCGACGGCACGCCCCAGCACGGGCTGGCCATCCTCGAAGTCTCGGCCGGCGGACCCCGGGTGATCCGCCCGGCGCCGGACAGTTTCGGCGGCCAGGGCTTCTGATTTAGAGCGGCGGCGGAATGAGCGTCATTCCGCCGACGCTCTAACCTATTGATTTGACGCATCTTCGGACGGCGAACCGGACTCCACTTCGCCTGAAGATGCTCTAACCGGCCGCCCGCGCCAGATTGGCGCGGCGTTCGGCCAGCGCCCGGCGCAGCGTTTCGGCGAGGTCGAGGCGCTCGCCCGGGGTCAGGCAGCGGGCGAAGACGAAGCGCCTGCCATGGCTGGCGATCGCCAATTCATTGTCGTCTTCGGCGCGGATCTCGACATCGATGCGCGCCCAGCTCGGCTCGAAGCGGAAATGGCGGGCGTGGCCCTTGGCGCTGACCCGCTCCACGATCAGGTCGCGGTCGGTCAGGCGCACCCGCTCGAAGGCCTTGGCGGCCCGGTAGTTGGCCTTGAAGGCGAACCAGATCAGCAGGGCGTCCAGACCGAAGAAACCGAACACCGGCCAAGCCCCGATCGCCAGGAAGAGCACGCCCGAGGCGAAACTGACCGCGGCGATCGTGAGCATGAGGATGGTGAAGCCGCGCGGGCCGAGCGAGCGGTGCGGGCTCAATACCGCATCGAACCACAGCCTGTCGGGCAGATCCTCGACCATTCGCCACTCCTGTCGGTGTCGGACGATGGTAGGGCAGGGAAGCCGCCGAATTCAATCGTTCCAAATCGCGAGATGCGGCCGGGCTTCCCAAGCGCCGGAGCCGGCCTTAAAGTTTCGCCACCATGCGCAAGGCCGATGTCGTCAGCTTCTTCACCCGCCTCCGGGCCCAGCGGCCCGAGCCCCAGGGCGAACTCGAACACCAGAACGCCTATCAGCTCCTGGTCGCCGTCGTGCTCTCGGCCCAGGCGACCGACGCCGGCGTGAACAAGGCGACCCGGCCGCTCTTCGCCACGGTGGAGACGCCGCAGCAGATGCTCGACCTCGGCCTCGACGGGCTGACCGAGGCGATCAAGACGATCGGCCTCTATCGGACCAAAGCGAAGAATGTGATCGAGCTGTCGCGCCTGCTGATCGCGCGCCACGGCGGTCAGGTACCGCACGACCGGACCGCCCTCGAAGCCCTGCCCGGGGTCGGCCGCAAGACCGCCAACGTGGTGCTGAACATCGCCTTCGGCGAGCCGACGATCGCGGTCGACACCCATGTCTTCCGGGTCTCCAACCGGACCGGCCTGGCCCCCGGCAAGACCGTGGAAGAAGTGGAGGCCAAGCTCGAGAAAGTGGTGCCGGCTGAATTCCGCCGCCACGCCCACCATTGGCTGATCCTGCACGGACGCTATGTCTGCAAGGCACGCAAGCCCGATTGCCCGTCCTGCATCGTGGCCGATCTCTGCGCGGCCAAGGACAAGACCCCGGCCTGAGCGGGGCTCAGCTCCCCGGTCTGCCCGCCTGGGCGGACTGGACCGCCTGGGCCGCGACCTTGCGGGCGCAGGCGTCGACATCGACCGGCTTGCGCTGGCGGTCGCGGGCATCGAGGTGTTTCACCGTCATGCCCTGGGATTCACGGTAGAGGAAGAGGAAGAGCAGGCAGTCCGGCGTGGCGTATTGCCAGATCTCGGCCGGCGGCTCGCTCCGCTTCAGGGAAGGTTCGCCCAGATAGGGCGTCAGCGTGGCACCCGGCTGGCCCACCAAGCCGCCCGGCGGCAGGCTGGCGACCGGCCGTACCGCCTGGCCGGTGTCGGCACAGGCGGCCAGCATGACAAGGGCGGCACCCAAGGATGCCGCCCTGCTGCGAGCTGCCAATGTCATGACGCCCGCGGCTCGACTCCGCTCAGACGAGCGAGCCTTCGCTATGCGGCGCGAAGACCACCGGCGCCGGCGCGGCGACCTGGACCGGCTCGGCCGGCTTCGGCTGCTCGATCGGGGTCGTGGGTTTGCCCTGGACGGTGTTGATGTCGCCGATCAGCTCGCCACCGCATTCGATCTCGAGCTGGCCGTAGCGGATCTCGCCCTTCACCCGGCCGGCGGCGCGGATGAGCAGGCGGCCGCGGCAGATCAGCTTGCCCTCGAAAGTGCCGCCGATCAGCGCCTCGTCGATCTCGGCCGAGCCCTTGAAGACACCGGTCTGGGTGATCTCGATCACCCGGCTCTCGGTCAGGGTGGCGTCGACCCGGCCTTCGACCACGAGCTTGTCGCAAGCGGTGATCTGGCCCGACAGCACGATGTTGCGGCCGACGATCAGCTTCTTGTCGTCGGACGAGGGCGGCGGGGCCGAAGGGGCGACCGGCGCGATCGGCCGGGTCATGCCCGGCAGTTCGCGGCTGGGGCGGGCGATTTCGGGGCGGAAGCTCGTCGAATCATTGTCGGCCATGGCGGGCGTGCCTTGTTGAGCAGGAGTGGGAACGGCGGGACGGGCGGCCGGCGGCACGAAACTCGTCTGGGCCGGCTTGGGTTGAAGCTGGGGCTGGGGGCTCGGCGGTGTTTCCGGGGGGCCGCTGCGCTTTCCGAACATGGATTTCTCCGTCATCCTCTCTCTGGCGCTTGCCAGATCCGTCTGTGGCTGCCGGCATCAGCCGGGCCGGTCCCCATGTGGGCGCGTGCGCCCTCGATCCCCCTAGCGTGAAGTCCGGGCGAGGCGCAACCGGCGTTCCAGATGCACCATCGCCGCGACCGTCACCAGTGGCGCGATCAGGTTGACGACCGGCACCACCATCAGCGCGGTCCCCAGCAGACCAGCACCAAAAACGACCATCCGATTGGCCCGGCGCAGCGCCGACGCCGCCTTCACCGGGGCGTGGCGCATGGCCACCTGCTCGAAATACTCGCGCCCGACAAGATAGCCGTTCAGAATCAGGAAGACCAACAGATTGAGGAGGGGCACGAAGAGACCCACGATCTGCAGGGGTAAAGCCGCCAGATTGAGGGCAATCGCGATGGCCAGGAAGCGCAGGCCGGCCACCGTGCCGTCGACCATGCCGACGTCGCGCCCGGGTGATTCGCCCGGGTAATCGCGCCGCGTCACCTTGGCCGCCGCCTCGTCGAGGAAGACCGACTGCAGGGTGGTCATGACCACGGGAAAGACGAAGGCGAGGCCGACCGCCATGAGCACGCCGCCGGCGATGCGGATCGCCTCGTCGAGCCAGCCCCAGCCGGTCGAGGGGGCATAGCCGAGCCCGGCATAGGCGCCCCAGACGAGCAGCGCCGAAAGCACCAGGCCGAGCCCCAGCACGCGCCATAGAATGGCGCGGAGCGGCGGCGACAGGGCATCCTCGAGGCCCTTCAGATAGATCGCGACGAGCGACATTCGGCGCAGGCCCTCCCGCAGGCCGTCGAATCTAGACGCACAAGGCGACATCCTTATACTGCGCCAGCGAAAGAGAAAGGGGCGATGATGACGGCTTCGCGTTTCGACGTTCTCGGCATCGGCAATGCCATCGTGGACGTGCTGTCCCCGGCGGACGATGCCTTCCTCGACCGCGAGGGCCTGGTCAAGGGATCGATGACCCTGATCGACGCCGCGGCGGCGGAGGCCCTCTATGGCCGCATGGCGGCGGGGGTCGAGGCTTCGGGCGGTTCGGCCGCCAATACGCTGGCGGGGATCGCCGGGCTCGGCGGGGCTGCCGCCTTCGTCGGCCGGGTGCGGGACGACGGTCTCGGCAAGGTCTTCGCCCATGACATCCGCGCCGTCGGCGTCTCCTTCGAAACCGCCCCGGCGACCGAGGGGCCGGGCACCGCGCGCTGCCTCGTCATGGTGACGCCGGATGCCCAGCGCACCATGGCGACCTATCTCGGCGCCTGCGTCGGCCTCGGTCCGGACGACGTCGACCCGGGTCTGGTCGCCTCGGCCGAGATCACCTATCTCGAAGGCTATCTGTGGGATCCGGAGAACGGCAAGGCGGCGTTCCGCAAGGCGATCACCTGCGCCCACGAGGCGGGCCGCCGGGTCGCCCTCTCGCTCTCGGACGCCTTCTGCGTGCATCGCTGGCGGGCTGAATTCATCGAACTCGTCTCGGGCGGCGGGGTCGACATCCTGTTCGCCAACGAGAGCGAAATCTCCGCCCTGTTCGAGACCGGCGATTTCGATACCGCGCTCCAGGCGACAAGGGCGCTCGGCATCACCGCCGCCCTGACCCGGAGCGAGAAGGGTTCCGTCATCCTGGGCGGCGACGAGGTCCATGTGATCGACGCCGCGGTGCC
>JAYSCC010000044.1:0-11782 GCA_041915065.1 Zavarzinia sp. | reverse complement strand
CGGAAGCCGGCGACAATTACCAGACCGAACGCGCCTTCGATGCCTTCGTCTCAGGCGGCGTGTGGGGCCGCGGTCCGGGCGAGGGGACGGTGAAGCGCATCCTGCCCGACGCCCATACCGACTTCATCTTCGCCGTCGCGGGCGAGGAATTCGGCATGGTCGCCTGCCTCGTGCTGGTCGGCATTTTCGCCTTCATCGTGCTGCGCCTGCTGTCCCGCCTGTTCAAGGAGAACGACCCCTTCGTGCTCTATGCCGGCGTCGGCCTGGTCGCGCAGTTCGGCTTGCAGGCCTTCATCAACATCGGCGTCAACCTGAACCTGCTGCCGGCCAAGGGCATGACCCTGCCCTTCATCTCCTACGGCGGCTCGTCCATGGTGGCACTCGCCTTCGGCATGGGCATGCTGCTGGCCTTGACCCGCAGCCGGCCCGGCGTCGGTGGCGTCGGCAGTTTCGGAGGCTACCGATGAGCCGGGCGGGGACCTTCGTGCTCGCCGCTGGCGGCACCGGCGGCCATGTCATGCCGGCCCAGGCGCTGGCGGCCGAACTGCGCCGCCGCGGCCATGCGGTTGCGGTGATGACCGACGTGCGCGGCGCCAAGTTCCGCGCCGGCTTCGGCGACGCGCCCTTCGCCGTGCTGCCGGCCGGTACTTTCGCCGGGCGGAGCCCGATGGCGCGCCTCCGCGCCGTGGCCGACATCCTGCGCGGCGTGCTCCAGGCCCGGCGCCTGCTGAAGCAGTGGAATGCCGCGGTGGTGGTCGGCTTCGGCGGCTATCCCTCGCTGCCGCCCATGCTGGCGGCGCTGAGCCGGCGCGTGCCGACCTGCCTCCATGAGCAGAATGCCGTGCTCGGCCGGGTCAACCGGCTGATCGCGCCGCGGCTCTCGGCGCTCGCGGTTTCCTTCGCCGCGACCCGGGGTCTCGGCAGCAGGGACAAGGCGCGCGCGGTCGTCACCGGCAATCCGGTCCGGCCCGAGATCCTGGGCATCGCGCCCTATGCCGCACCGTCCGAGGACGGGCCGTTCCGCCTCCTGGTGCTGGGCGGCAGCCTGGGCGCCCGGATCATGAGCGAGGTGGTGCCGGCGGCGCTCGCCCTGTTGCCGCCCGCGCTGAAGTCCCGCCTTCAGGTGACCCAGCAGGCGCGCGACGAAGAGGCGGGGCCGGTTGCCGCCGCCTATGAGGCCGAAGGCATCGCCGCCGAACTCGCCCCCTTCTTCGCCGATGTCCCGGCCAAGCTCGACCAGGCGCATCTGGTGATCGCCCGGGCCGGCGCCTCGACCGTGGCCGAACTGGCGGCCGCCGGCCGGCCCTCGATCCTGGTGCCGCTGCCCAGCGCCGCCGACGATCACCAGACGGTGAACGCCGCCGCCCTGGCCGATGCCGGGGCCGCCTTCAGCGTGCCCCAGCGTGAATTCACCCCGGCGGAACTGGCCAAGCGCCTGCAAAGGCTGGCGCTGGCCCCCGCCCGCCTGGCAGAAGCGGCGGTCGCCGCCCGCGGTCAGGCCCGCGTCGACGCGGCTTCGCGCCTCGCCGATCTCGTCGAAGCCCTGGCCGCGGCACCGCGGCGCGGGCGCATTGCAGAAAGGGTTGCCGCATGAGGGCGCTCCCGCTCGACATCGGGCCCATCCATTTTGTCGGCATCGGCGGCATCGGCATGTCCGGCATCGCCGAGGTCATGTACAACCTCGGCTACCGCGTGCAGGGCTCGGACCAGGCCGACAACGCCAATGTGAAGCGGCTGCGCGAGGCGGGCATTCCCGTCGCCGTCGGTCATGCGCCCGAGAATCTGGGCGAGGCGCAGATCGTCGTCATCTCCTCCGCCGTGAAGCCCGGCAATCCCGAGCTGGACGCGGCACGCGAGAGGTTCATCCCGGTGGTGCGCCGGGCCGAGATGCTGGCCGAGCTGATGCGGCTTCGCTGGTGCGTTGCGGTTGCCGGCACCCACGGCAAGACCACGACGACCTCGATGGTTGCGGCCATGTTCGATGCCGCCGGCCTCGATCCGACCGTGATCAACGGCGGCATCATCAACGCTTACGGCACCAATGCGAGGCTCGGCGCCGGCGACTGGATGGTGGTCGAAGCGGACGAGAGCGACGGCACCTTCACTCGCCTGCCGGCGACGATCGCGGTGGTCACCAACATCGATCCCGAACACCTCGATTTCTACGGCAGTTTCGACAAGGTGCGCGAGGCGTTCCATCAGTTCGTCGACAACGTGCCTTTTTACGGCTGCGCCGTGCTCTGCGTCGACCATCCCGAGGTGCAGGCGCTGATCTCGGCGGTACCGGACCGGCGCATCATCACCTACGGCTTGAGCCCGCAGGCCGACATCCGGGCGATCAACGTCCGCTTCGCCGCGGGCGGTGCGACCTATGACGTCCAGATCACCGAGCGGGCGACGGGCGCGAAGCGCATCATCCGCGAGCTGCGCCTGCCCATGCCGGGCCAGCACAATGTGCTGAACAGCCTGACCACCATCGCGATCGCCCGCGAAATGGGCTTCGACGACGACGTGGTGCGCAAGGCGCTGGCCACTTTCGCGGGCGTGAAGCGGCGCTTCACCAAGACCGGTGAAGCCTATGGCATCACCGTGATCGACGATTACGGCCACCACCCGGTCGAGATCGCCGCCGTGCTGCGCGCCGCCCGTACCGCCTATTCGGGCCGGGTGATCGCGGTCGTGCAGCCGCATCGCTACAGCCGGCTGCAGAGCCTGTTCAACGAGTTCTGCACCTGCTTCAACGATTCCGACACGGTGATCGTGGCCGATGTCTATGCGGCGGGCGAACAGCCGATCGAGGGTGTCGACCGCGACCATCTGGTGGCCGGCCTGCGTGACCATGGGCATCGCCACGTGATCCCGCTCTCCGGCCCCGACAAGCTGGCCGAAGTGGTGGCGGGCGTGGCGCGTCCGGGCGACCTCGTGGTCTGCCTCGGTGCCGGCAACATCACCCAATGGGCGGCGGCCCTGCCGGGCCAGCTCGAAGCCCTGATCGCGGCCAAGCCGCGGGCGGCGGAGCGGGGATGATGATGACCGAGACCCGCCCCCTCGACCTCGCCGAACGCCTGCCGCCCCTGCGCGGCCGGGTCAGCCCCGGCGCGTCGCTGGCGGGCGTCACCTGGTTCCAGGTCGGTGGCCCGGCCGAGGTCATGGTGCGGCCGAAGGACCTCGACGATCTCGTCGCCCTGCTCAAGGGCCGGCCGGCCGGCGTGGCCCTGCTGGTGATCGGGGTCGGCTCCAACCTCCTGGTCCGCGACGGTGGGCTCGACGGCATCGTGGTGCGCCTCGGCCGCGGCTTCGCCGGCATCGCCGCCGAACCGGGCGAGCGGCTCCGCGTCGGTGCGGCAGTGCTCGACCTCAACGTCTCGCTCGCCGCGCGCGATGCCGGCATCGCCGGCCTCGAATTCCTGCGCGGCATTCCGGGTACCATCGGCGGTGCCTTCCGGACCAATGCCGGCGCCTATCAGGGCGAACTGGCGCAGGTTCTGGTCGAGGCGACGGTGGTCGACGGCCAGGGCGTGGTTCGGGTCGTGAAACCCGAAGAATTCCATTTCTCCTATCGCCATTCGGATTTCCCGGCGGATTGGATCGTGGTCGAGGCCGTGCTCCAGGGCCGCCAGGGCGATCCCGCCGCGATCGGCGCCCGCATGGACGAGATCGCCGCCGCGCGCGAGGAATCGCAGCCGGTGCGCAGCCGCACGGGCGGTTCGACTTTCAAGAACCCGCCCGGTGGCCGGGCCTGGGAATTGATCGATGCCGCCGGCTGCCGGGGCCTTACCCGCGGGGCGGCCGTGGTCTCGGCCCGGCATTGCAACTTCCTGATCAACGAGGGCGGGGCTTCCGCCGCCGACATCGAGGGCCTGGGCGAAGAAGTGCGCCGCCGCGTCTTCGAGAAATCGGGTGTTACTTTGGAGTGGGAAATCATGCGCATCGGGCGCTTCGCGGCCCCTGCACGGGAGGTGACGCCATGAGCGGCAAGCCTCATGTCGCGGTGCTGATGGGCGGGCTCTCGACCGAGCGCGAAGTCAGCCTGAATTCGGGTGTTGCCTGCGCCAAGGCGCTGCGCAACGCCGGTTACACGGTGACCGAGGTAGACGTCGGCCGCGACGTGGCGATCCGTCTCGCCGAGGTGAAGCCGGACGTCGCCTTCAACGCCCTGCACGGCCGCTTCGGCGAGGACGGTTGCGTCCAGGGCGTGCTGGAACTGATGCAGATTCCCTATACCCATTCGGGTGTGCGCGCCTCCGCCGTGGCGATGGACAAGCCGTCGGCCAAGGTGGTCTTCGCGGCAGCCGGCATTCCGGTGGTCGACGGTGTCGTCTCGACCGCGGGCGAGGCGGCGGAACGCCACCTGATGAAGCCGCCCTATGTGGTGAAGCCGACCAACGAGGGATCCTCGGTCGGCGTCCATATCGTGCGCCCGGGCGACAATCGTTATCCCCAGGGGCTCACCGAATATTGGGTGCCGGCGAAGCCCGTGCTGCTCGAGCGTTTCGTGCCCGGGCGGGAGCTCACCGTCGCCGTCATGGGCGACCGGGCGCTGGCCGTGACCGAGATCCTGCCGGCCACGGAATTCTATGATTACGAGGCCAAATATGCCGCCGGTGGTTCGCGCCACGTGGTGCCGGCCCCCCTGCCCGAAGCGGTGACGGAGAAGGCTAAGGCACTCGCCGTCGCGACCCATAAGGCGCTCGGCTGCCGCGGCGTCAGCCGGACCGATTTCCGTTACGACGACACGGAAGGCAAGGGCGGTCTCTTCGTGCTCGAACTCAATTCTCAGCCGGGCATGACCGCGACCTCCCTGGTTCCGGAGCAGGCGGCGCATCTGGGCATGAGCTTCGAGGAACTGGTCACCTGGATGGTGGAGGATGCGTCATGCGATCGCTGAGCGGCATCTTTGGCAGCCCCAAGGGCAAGCGGGTGCGCAAGCGCCGGGTGGTCGAGCCGAAGCCCCGGCCCCTCGGCGAGGCGATGGCACGCGGTCTGCCCGGCCTCGTCAACATGGGAACCAGGGGTAAGGTCCTGCTGGGCGGTGCCGGCGTCACCGTCGCGGTGATCGCCCTGCTCGGCGTCACCGGCAAGCTCGCGGATATTCGGGACAATATCGGCACTGGCCTCACCCGCCTCGCCCATGACGAGGGCTTCGTGGTGCAGAGCGTGACGGTCTCCGGCCGCAGCGTGGTCAAGGCGACGGACGTGCTGGCGGCGCTCGATATTTCGCGCGGCGACGACATTCTCTCGATCGACCTCGAAGCGGCGCGCGAGAGGCTGATGAGCCTCTCGTGGGTGCAGGCCGCCTCGGTCGAACGGCGCCTGCCGGACGCCATCCACGTGACGCTGGTGGAGCGCCGGCCGATGGCGCTCTGGCAGATCGACGGCAAGATGCATCTCGTCGATCAGAACGGCATCGCCATCGAAGGCGAGGGGGCGCAGCTCGCGCTCTATTCCAAGCTGCCGCTGATCGTCGGTGACGACGCGCCGCGCTATGCTGCCGAACTGATTGACCTGATGGCGCGCGAGCCGGTGATCGGCTCCCACGTTCAGGCGGCGGTTCGCGTCTCCAAGCGGCGCTGGAACCTGCAACTGGACAACGGGGTCGAGATCCGCCTGCCGGAGGACGGCATGGCCGCGGCCTTCGAACGGCTCGCCTCGCTCGAAAAGACGGAACGCCTGCTGTCGCGCGACATCACCATGGTCGACCTGCGCCAGCCGGACCGTCTGGTCGTGCGCCTGTCGGACGGGGCCGTCCAGCAGCGCGCCGCGACCCCGGCCAAGAACACCTGACCGCGTAGAGGAGGGGATAACGCATGGCCGCCGCCCGTAACGCCCTGGTCGCCGCACTCGATGTCGGCTCCACCAAGGTCGCCTGCTTCATCGGCCGCATCGATGCGACCGGGCAGGTGCGCGTGGTCGGCATCGGGCATCATGCGAGCCGCGGCATGCGTGCCGGCACCGTGACCGACATGGAGGCGACGGAACATGCGATCCGCGCCGCGGTCGAGACGGCCGAACGCATGGCGGGCGAGACCATCCGCGACGTCTTCGTCTCCTTCTCGGGCGGGCTGCCGCAGTCCCATACCCTCGGCGTCGAGGTTTCGATCGCCGGTCACGAGGTCGGCGACGGCGATATCCGCCGCGTCCTCGAACAGGGCAACCGCGTCCGTGCCGAGGCGCCGGACCGCGAGCTGATCCACGCGATCCCGGTCGGTTACACGATCGACGGTTCGCGCGGGATCCGCGATCCGCGCGGCATGTTCGGCGAACGCCTCGGCGTCAACATCCACGTGGTGACCGCGCAGTCGGGGCCGATCCGCAACCTCACGGTCTGCATCAGCCGCGCCCATCTCGGCGTCTCGGGCATCGTGCTCGCCCCTTACGCCTCGGCGCTGGCCTGCCTGGTCGAGGACGAGATGGATCTCGGCATCACGCTGATCGACATGGGCGGCGGGGCGACTTCGATCGCCGTCTTCTACGACGGCAGCCTGGTCCATACCGCGGTGCTGCCGGTCGGCGGTGCCCATGTGACCAACGACATCGCCCGCGGCCTGCTGACGCCGACCGCCCATGCGGAACGCATGAAGACCCTGTTCGGCAGTGCCGTCCCCGGCGCCAATGACGACCGCGAAGTGATCGACGTGCCGCAGATGGGCGAGAGCGACCACGGTGCGGCGAACCACGTGCCGCGCTCGGTGCTGAACGGCATCATCCGTCCCCGTATCGAGGAGACTTTCGAACTTGTCCGCAATCACCTGCGAGAGAGCGGTTTCGACAAGGTCGGCGGGCGCAAGGTGGTGCTGACCGGCGGTGCTTCGCAGCTCCAGGGTGTCCGCGAATTGGCCGCTTCGGTGCTCGACAAGCAGGTCCGCATGGGCCGGCCGATCCGCATCCAAGGCCTGGCGGAGGCGACCGGCGGGCCGTCCTTCTCGACCGCGGCCGGGCTTCTTTCCTATGCCGCCAAGGCGCCGATCGAGGCTGTGCTCGGCGCCGGCGAAGACAGTGGCGCCAAGCGTATCAAACGCATCGGCCGCTGGCTGAAACAGAACTTTTGAGTTTGTAACCATTCAGGGATCACCGGCCCGAGGGCCATTTGGTTAAGGAGAGCACCATGACGATCTCGCTGGGCGTGCCCGAGTCGACCGAGCTGAAGCCCCGCATCACCGTCTTCGGCGTGGGCGGAGCCGGTGGTAACGCGGTCAACAACATGATCGAGGCCCGGCTGGAGGGCGTCGAATTCGTGGTCGCCAATACCGATGCGCAGGCGCTGTCCAACAACAAGGCGCCGCGCAAGATCCAGCTCGGCACGGCGGTGACGCGCGGCCTCGGCGCCGGCTCCAAGCCGGAAGTGGGCCGCATGGCGGCGGAAGAGACCATCGACCAGATCGTCGACGCGCTGGCCGGTTCGAACATGGTGTTCATCACCTGCGGCATGGGCGGCGGCACGGGCACCGGTGCGGCCCCGGTCGTGGCGCGGGCCGCGCGCGAGCAGGGCATGCTGACCGTCGGCGTTGTGACCAAGCCGTTCCAGTTCGAGGGCAGCCACCGGATGCGCACGGCGGAGACCGGCATCGAGGAACTGCATCAGTATGTCGACACGCTGATCATCATCCCGAACCAGAACCTGTTCCGTCTCGCCAACGAGAAGACCACCTTCGCCCAGGCCTTCGCCATGGCGGACAACGTGCTGCATTCGGGCGTGCGTGGCGTCACCGATCTCATGATCATGCCGGGCCTGATCAACCTCGATTTCGCCGACGTGCGCACGGTGATGAGCGAGATGGGCAAGGCCATGATGGGCACGGGCGAGGCTTCGGGCGACAAGCGCGCGATCGAGGCGGCCGAGGCGGCGATCTCCAACCCGCTGCTCGACGACGTCTCGATGAAGGGCGCGCGCGGCGTGCTGATCAACATCACCGGCGGCATGGACATGACCCTGTTCGAGGTCGACGAGGCGGCGAACCGGATCCGTTCGGAAGTCGATCCCGACGCCAACATCATCGTCGGCTCGACCTTCGACATGGAGATGGAGGGCCGGATGCGCGTCTCGGTCGTGGCGACCGGCATCGAATCCGAATCGGCGATGCAGCGCCCGGCCCAGCCGGCGATGACCAACATCAGCCGGCCGCAGCAGCCCGTGCAGGCGGCGCCGGTCGCGACCTCGCCGGTGCTCCGTCCGGCCGCGGTCGCGGCGGCGACGGCGGCGGCCACGGCCCCGGGCTTCACGCCGCAACCGATGACGGCGCCGGCCGCCGCGGTGGCCCAGGCCCAGCCGATCGAGGTTCCGGTGCAGCAGCAGATGCCGGCGGTCGCGGAAGCGCCGATGCCGGCGGTCGCCCAGGCGCCGGTCCCGTCGCCCTATGGCCAGATGGAACAGCCGCGCGTCTCCCTCGGCGGCGCCCAGCCGATCCGCGAGACGGTGGAACCGGCGCCGGCCCGGCGCAGCGGCTTCCAGTCGCTGATCGACCCGGTGACCGGCGCCCGCGCCTCCCATGCCCAGCCGGAACGCGCCGCGGCGCCGACCCTGCAGTCGCCCCAGGCGGTCTATGGCCAATATGGTCAGCGTCCGGCCTATGGTGCAGCCCCGCAGGGTCAGGCCGCGGCCGTCTCGGTTGGCCATGCCCAGGCCCCGATGGCGCCGGCCCCGATGATGCAGGCGCCGATGCCGCAGCCGATGCAGGCTCAGCCGATGCAGGCCCAGCCCATGTTGCAGCAGGTGACCCAGCCCGCGCCGGCGCCCCAGCCGCCGCAGGCCCAGAACCCGAACCTGCTGGGCCGCATGGAAGGCGCCGAGCGTGCGCCGCAGCAGCGCAGCGCCGACGACCAGCTCGAGATCCCGGCCTTCCTGCGTCGCCAGGCCAACTGAGGATCTGTCACAAGGCTGCGGAGGGTTGCGGAAAATCCAGTAGAATCAATGGGTTGTTCTTGTAACCTTCCGTAACAAAGAGTGATTTGAGAAGGCCGGTGTCAGACCTTAAATCTGACACCGGATCTTTTTTGCGGATGCACAGAGTCCGTCCCGACTCGATGTTCCGTTGCTTGGGCGATGAGGTTTCCCGTGATCGTACTCGAGGCACAAAAGACGGTGGCCAGGCCGGTGTCGCTCGACGGTGTCGGGCTGCATTCGGGTCGCCCTGTCCGGGTCACGATCCTGCCGGCGCCGAGCGACCATGGCATCCTGTTCCGCCGCGTCGACGTCACCGATCGCGACAATCTGATTTCGGCCGGCTTCGAGCAGGTCTGCGACACCGTTCTGTGTACCGAACTGGTGAACGGTGCGGGCGTCCACCTGCGCACGGTCGAGCATCTGATGGCGGCCCTGGCCGGCCTCCATATCGACAATGCGGTGATCGAGGTCGATGGCCCCGAGTTGCCGATCCTGGACGGCTCGGCCGCCCCCTTCGTCGCCATGATCGAGCGGGTCGGCACGGTCGACCAGCGGCCGCCGCGCCGCGCCATCAAGATCCTGAAGCGGGTCGAGGTCCGGGTCGACGACAAGGTCGCCGCGCTGGAACCGGCGGACGGTTTCACCATCGATTTCGAGATCGAATTCCCCTCGAAGGCGATCGAGCGCCGTGTCGGGTCCTATTCGATCACGCCGGACGATTTCGGCGACCTGCTGTCCGGTGCGCGGACCTTCGGCTTCCTGCAGGAAGTCGAATATCTGCGCTCCAAGGGCCTGGCTTTGGGCGGCAGCCTGGACAATGCGGTGGTGGTCGACGGCGACGCCATCCTGAATCCCGAAGGGCTGCGCTTCGCCGACGAATTCGTCCGTCACAAGGCGCTGGACGCCCTGGGCGACCTCTATCTGGCGGGCGCACCGATCCTCGGCCGTTTCGTCGGCTACAAGTCGGGTCATGCACTGAACAACAAGCTGCTGCATGCGCTCTTCTCGGACCGTACCGCCTGGACCTATGTCGCGGCGGTCGAAGAGGTCGAGGGCCGGGTGGGTGCCGCCTGGACCGAGGCCAGCGTGGCCGCTCCTCTCTGAACTTTCTGCCGCGGCTGTCCGGCCGCTGTACCCGGGATGGCGACAACGGCGGTTGCGGCAACGCGACCGCCGCTTGCATTCTGACCCCGCACGACCCCGAAAACGGGGCGGCGGGGGGGGATGCATGAACAGGGCGAAGGGGCGGGGCCGGCCAGGTCTCGCGGTGGTGGCCGGCATTGTCGCGGGCGGCATGCTCACGGTCTGCCTGGCGGTCGGCCAGGCGCAGCAATACAGCGGACAGCAGATCTTCTCGGCCTCGGACGCCGACGTGGGCAAGACCCAGGGCGCGCTCGACCAGATGTTCCTGGGCCTCAACCGCGGCACCGGGATGGAGGCCTTCGACTCGTCCAAATACTACGAGGGCCGCTTTTCGAACGGCATCACCTATGCAGAGATCCTGCCCGGCAAGCTCGGCTATGCCTATGACCCGGCGACCAATTACGCCTGGGGCGGGGCCGCCACCGGCCCCTATACGCTGACCCTGCCGGTCGCCAACGACAACAATGTGGCGAGCCTCGAAGCCCTGTTGGCCAACCCGACGGCGGAGGGCCTGACCGCCCTGATCCAAACCCTCGTGACCGAGGCGCCGGAACTGGGCGAGGATCCGACCACGGTGCCGGTCGCCGTCGTCTTCCAGCTCGTGCCCGGCCAGCATTCGATGACCACCCAGGTCGACGACTATCTGGCCGAGCACCCGACCACGCCGTCCGACCAGCTCTACATGATCGGGCCGGCCTACAACGACTATTACGCCTACCACCAGCGTGACCCCTCGGTTCCCGCCCAGAACCAGGAAGCGATGATGGAAAAGCTCTACGGCGCCGGCGCCCGCGACTTCGCCATCTTCGCCTATGGCGGAGAGAGCGAATTCGGCAGCGCCTATTCAAAGGAGATCGTGGAGCGTTCCAACCGCTTCCAGCGGGAACACCCGGGTTCCAAGGTCTATGTCGTCGATTTCGATCGCGGCATCGCCGAGGTGAAGCGGAACCCCGAAAAATACGGCTTCAGCGACAATTTCACGCCCTGCTGGTCGGACGGCCTCTATCTCGACGCCTGTCCGGACGACCGCCTCTATTACGACAGCGTCCACCCGACCAGGACTGGGCACCAGCTTGTCGCCGATTTCTATTACGCCACCATCGCATCGGGCTATCAGGGGCCGCGCGAGATCGCCCGCCTGCCGGAAATGGCCCGGCTCGCCAGCATGGGGCCGGCGGGGGACATTTCGGGCCGCATCGTCGAACGCCGCCTGGGCGGCCTCTTCGACGGCGCTGGGACGCCCGGTGCCGCCTCGGGTAGCACGATCGACGGGTTCGGCCCGATCCAGCTCTGGCTCCGCACCGGCGTCGGCTTTGGCTCGCGCGACGGCAATGATGTCGCCCAGGATTACAGCTACAGCAGCGAGCATCTGGTGGCCGGTGCCGATGTCGCGCTGACGCCGCGGATCCTGGTCGGCCTCGCCGCTGGCCTGTCGGCCCTGCAGGGCGATTACGAGGGCGTCGGCGGCTCGGTCAATCTCTACAGCTACGCCCTGGCCGCCTATGCCGCCTTCGCCGAAGGCCCGCTCACCCTGGCGGCCCAGGTCGGCTATGCCCTCGACCGCTACCGCGATCTCGACCGCGCCACCGGCATGCCGGAGAACCCGACCGCGACCGGCAGCCCGGACGGCAATACGTTCTACGCCCGGCTCTCGGCCGCGGTCGACATCGTGCTCGATGCCTTCACCCTGGTGCCTCAGGTGGCGCTCACCTATGCCGCTACCCATGTCGACGGCTTCCAGGAGAGCGGTTCGGTGCT
>JAYSCC010000043.1:0-11793 GCA_041915065.1 Zavarzinia sp. | reverse complement strand
GAGCCGGGGGTGATCGAGGCCGATTTCTTCATTGTCGCGGCCGGCCTCGGCGCCCAGGCGCTGGCCGGCGCGGTCGAGGGTTTGGAGCCGCCGCCGCCGCTGGTCTTGGCCAAGGGCAATTATTTTGCCTTCACCGGGCGGCCGCCGTTTCGCCACCTGGTCTATCCGGCGCCGGTCGATGGCGGCCTCGGCGTTCATGTCACCCTCGACCTCGGCGGGCGGATGCGTTTCGGGCCGGATGTCGAATGGATCGGGGCGGAGGATTACACCGTCTCGGCCGGGCGGATCGGGGAATTCGAGGAACGCATCCGGCGCTTCTGGCCCGGCCTGCCGGCGGGCCACTTGGCGCCCGACTATGCCGGGATCCGCCCGAAGCTGAGCGGACCGGGCGAGGCGGCCGCAGATTTCCGCCTGGACGGGCCGGCGCATCATGGCCTGCCCGGCCTCGCCTGCCTCTATGGCATCGAGAGCCCGGGGCTCACCGCTTGCCTTGCGATCGGCGACGCGGTGGCCGATCTGCTCGGGGCTTGAGGGTCGTCAGGCCTTGGCGAGGCCGGCGGTGACGAAGCCTGCCAGGGATTCGAGCACGGTCTCGTTCGAGAGGCGGCTGCGCTCGGCGTGATAGGCGGCCTGTTCGACCATGCCGAGGATGGCGTGGGCGATCAGTTCGGCGTCGAGGTCGGCGCGGATTTCGCCCCGGTCGATGCCGTCCTGCAGGGCCTTGGCGGTGATCCGGGCCAGGCGGTCGCGCGGGCGGACGGTTGGCTCGCCCGAGCCGGGATCGATGATGGAGAGGTCCATCAGGGCGGCGGCGACGACCTTGCGTTCTGCCTCCTCGAAGGCGAGGGAAGCTTTCAGCGCATTCAGGATGCGCTGGTGCCAGGGCACGTCCTCGTTCAGGGGGCCGATGATCGCTGCCTCGATCTCGGCGCAGGCTTCCTCGGCGAAGGCGAGGAAGATGTCCCGCTTGTCGGCGAAATGGAGATAGAAGGTGCCGTTGCCGACTTCGGCTTCGCGCGCGATGTCCTGTGGCCTTGTCGCGTGATAGCCCCGTTCGACGAACAGTTTGCGGGCCGCGGCCAGCAGGCGGCGGCGGCTTTCCTGGCGACGGCGCGCGCCACGCGCGCCGGGCGCTTGATCTTCGGCAATAGCAACCATGGCGGCATTTGGGGCCAGACGTGACAGCGTGTCAATCTCGCCCCGGCCGGCCCCGCCGTTTCTCCGACCTTTTGCTCAGTTCACTTGGCGGTCGCGCCCGGCCCAATAGGGTTTGCGCAGCTCCCGCTTCAGCAGTTTGCCGGAAGCGTTGCGCGGCAGGCTCTCGGCGAAGTCGATCGTCTTGGGTGCCTTGTAGCCGGCGATCCGCTGCTTGGCGAAGGCGATGATCTCGCCCTCGGTCGCCTCGGTGCCGGGTTTCAGGACGACCACGGCCTTCACCGCTTCGCCCCATTTGTCGTCCGGCACGCCGATCACGGCGACATCGGCAATGGCGGGATGGCCGAACAGGGCGCTCTCGACCTCGGCCGGATAGATATTCTCGGCGCCGGAGACGATCATGTCCTTCACCCGGTCGTGGATATAGACGTAACCGTCCGCATCCAGATAGCCGGCGTCGCCGGTGTGGAGCCAGCCGTCCGCCGTGAGCGTCTTCGCCGTATCCTCGGGCCGGCGCCAATAGCCCAGCATATTGACCCCGGCACGGACCACGATCTCGCCCACTTCGCCGGTCGGCAGCGTCTGGCCGGCGGCGTCGACGATCCGCACGTCGACATCGGTCAGCGGCTTGCCGCAACTCCGCATCCGCGGGCTGCCCGCGGGGTCGTGATCCACCGGCGGCAGGGAGGTGAGGGCGCCGCAGGTCTCGGTCAATCCATAAGCCTGGACGAACTCGCAGTGGAACGTCTCCATGGCGATGCGCAGGAGGTCGAGCGGAATGGGGGCGGCACCGTAGAGGATGGTCTTCAGGCTGGAGAAATCGGTCTCCTTCGCCTTCGGGTGCTGGACCAGGATCAGGATCACCGCCGGCACGAAGAGGGCGCGGGTGATCCTCTCGCGCTCGATCACCGACAGGATGCGGGCCGGATCGACCTCGCGCAGGATGTGGATGGTGGCGCCCACCGTGAGCCCGAACATGCCCCAGTTCGAGCCGGCGACATGGAAATTCGGCATGCACATGACGAGGGATTCGGCCCCCGGCGCCCAATCGCCATAGGTGCCGCGCTCAGCCGCCTTCATGGCTTCGAGGACATTGCCATTGGTCAGCATGACGCCCTTGGGATGGCCCGTGGTGCCCGAGGTATAGAGCTGGATCGCGACGTCGTCCTTGGCGGTCGGCAGCTTGGGGTCGGTCTCCGGCGCGTCGGCCAGCCACTCCTCGAAGCCGGGCCAGTCGCCCCGCGCATCACCCAGGACGACAATGCGGCGAACCGTCGGCATCTCGGGCAGCAGGCTCTCGATCAGGGGCGCGAATTCGGGCCCGACCAGCAGGACCTCGGCCGCGGAATCATTGACGATATAGGCGACTTCCGGCCCGGCCAGGCGCCAGTTCACCGCGACCAGCACGGCGTTGGTCTTGCAGGCGCCGATATAGGCTTCGTAATACCAGTCCGAATTCTTGGCGAAGAAGACGACGCGGGCTCCCGGCCCGGCACCGTCGCGCCGCAGCGCATTGGCCACCTTGGAGGCGCGGGCGTCGAACCGCGCATAGGTCGAGCGCCGGCCCTCGAAATCCAGGGCCACCACATCGGGCCGCAGGGCGGCATTGTAGCGTATGATGTCGGCGACGGTCGTCACGATACCGTCGACCACGGCGGTCGACTTCAGACCGCCGGCCAGAACCCCCTCGGCCGCTTTCATTGCGCGTTTCCCCGTATCATTCGCTTGTCGTGGTTCGAGCCTCGGCCGCGATGATCGCCTCAATGTGGAGACGGCTTGCGGAATTGGCAAGGCGCTCCGGCGAACAGAGTGTTTACCGGAACGCCCTTTCATGCGCCCCGGACGAGTTTCTTCAAGGCTTTGTCGATCGCCGGTCTCGCTGGGCCTGGAGCTTCTTCATGGTCGCAGTCGCCGGCCGGGTTACCTTGCCCTCCGAGGCGATTTCGGCATGTTCGAAGAAGCCGTCAGGCAGTTCTGGGGCGTCATCAAGATCCACCCAGGTATCGCGCCTATGCTGCCCGTTCGCGTCCATTGGTCGTTTCCATTGAAGTGATCCGGCGGTCCTCGATACGGGTGGCCACCTTTTGCAGGATGGAGTCGAGAAGCGTGTCGAAGGCTCCGTTTGGCCGACGATAAGGCCGTCCAGAGCCTTGAGTTTGAGGGAAAAATCGGAAAATCGCGAAGATTTTGGCCGGTCTCTTGGCCGATCTTGCGCCGGGGTGACTGTGGGCCGCCCCGGCGTCTCGATCAATTCACCCGTCGGCTGCGGCCGGCCCAATAGGGTTCGCGGAGTTCGCGTTTCAGGAGTTTGCCGGTAGCGTTACGGGGCAAGTGTTCGACGAAATCGACCGAGCGGGGGATCTTGTAGCCGGCGATCCGGGTCCGCGCGAAATCGATGATTTCCTGTTCGCTCGGCCGGGTGTCGGGCTTCAGCACGACGACGGCCTTCACCGCTTCGCCCCATTTGTCGTCGGGCACGCCGATCACGGCGACGTCGGCGATGGCGGGATGGCCGAACAGGGCGCTCTCGACCTCGGCCGGATAGACGTTCTCGCCGCCGGAGACGATCATGTCCTTCACCCGGTCGTGGATATAGACGTAGCCGTCTTCGTCGAGATAGCCGGCGTCGCCGGTGCGCAGCCAGCCGTCGTCGTCGATCGTCTTGGCGGTGTCGGCCGGGCGGCCCCAATAGCCCTTCATGACGCCGGTCGAGCGGGTGCAGATCTCGCCGACCTGGCGCGGCGGCAGCGTGTTGCCTTCGGCGTCGATCACCTTGACCTCGATGCCGGGCAGGGGCTTGCCGGCGCTGCGCATGCGCTCGTTGCCGGCGGGGTCGTGATCCTCGGCCGGGAGATAGGTGCACATGCCGGTCGTCTCGGTCATGCCGTAGACCTGCACGAAATCGCATTTGAAGACCGCGATCGCCTTCCGCAACAGGTCGAGCGGAATGGGCGAGGCGCCGTAGAGGATATATTTGAACGACGAGAAGTCGGTCGTCTGGCTGGCCGGATGCTGCAGGAGGAAGAGCAGCACGGCCGGCACGTAGAAGACCTTGGAGATCCGGTGCTCCTCGATCTGTTTCAGGACCTGGCCGGGGTCGAAGTCGCGGGTGATGATCATCTTGGCGCCGTTGTAGACGCCCAGCATGGCCGACCCGGTGCCGCCGATGTGGAACAGGGGCATGGCCACCTGGGCGACGTCTTCCGGCGTCCAGGTCGCCCAGCCTTCGCCCGTGCTCTCGCGCATCGGGATATTGGCCAGGAAATTGTCGTGGGTCAGCATGACCCCCTTGGGATTGCCCGTGGTGCCCGAGGTATAGAGCTGCACCACCGATTGCTCGGGTGCCTGCTCGCGCTTCGGGTCGGCGGCATTGTCGTGCGAAGCCAGCCAGTCGTCGAAAGAGGGCCAGTCGCCGTCGGCCGGGCCCATGACGACGATCTTCTTCACGGTCTTGAAATCGCCGTGGAAATAGCGGACCGCGGGTACGAAATCCGGCCCGACGAAGAGGATCTCGGCTTGGCAGTCGTCGAGGATATAGGTGATCTCGGGCGCGGCCAGGCGCCAATTGACCGGCACCAGCACGGCGCCGGCCTTGGCGGCGCCGAAGAGCAGGACGAAATAATCGGCGGCATTCTTGTCGAGCACGGCGATGCGCCCGTCCGGCCCGACGCCGTCGGCGATCAGGGCGGCGGCGCAGGCGGTGCTGCGGCGGTCCAGCGCGGCATAGGTCTGCTGCTTGTCACCCTCGACCAGGGCGACTGCTTCCGGCCGCACGCGGGCATGGTGGCGCGGCACGTCGGCCAGGGTACGGATTTCGGGATAATACGCCATTCGCTTGCTCTCCCCGTCGGGCGCTCTCTTTTCGGCGCCCTTGTACGGTCGGCAGTCTAGGGTGACGCCGGGCCGCCCTCAAGTCGCGAAATCGGCGCGAGGCCTGCGTTTGCCGGCCGCCGGCTTTGGTGTAAGCATGGCGGCCGTTCGTGAGTGAGATCCCGATGCGCCCCTCCGTCCTGAAGCCTGTCGCCGTCCTTCTCGTCGCCGTCCTGCTCGCATTTCTCGGCTGGTGGTTGCCCAACCGGCCGGTCCCGCTGAGCAACCCCTTCGAGGGCCCGATCGAGAGCGTGTCCTTCGCGCCCTACCGCGGCAATCAGAGCCCGCTGACCGGCGATTATCCGAGCGACAAGGACATTGCCGCCGCCCTCGACGCCCTGGCCGGCAAGGTCCAGGGTGTGCGCCTCTATACCGCGCGGGAAGGCATGGAGCAGGTGCCGGAAATGGCCAAGGCGCGCGGGCTCAAGGTCTTCGCCGGGGCCTGGCTCGGCACCGTGCCGCGTATCAACCAATCGGAAGTGGCGGGCCTGATCGACCTCGCCAACCGCTATCCCGATACGATCGACCGGGTCATCGTCGGCAACGAAGTCCTGCTGCGCAAAGATCTTTCGGCGGACCAACTGATCGGCTTCATCCGCCAGGTCAAGGCCGGGGTGAAGCAGCCGGTGACCTATGCCGACGTCTGGGAATTCTGGCTGAAGAACCCGCAGGTGGCCCAGGAGGTGGATTTCATCACCGTCCACATCCTGCCCTATTGGGAAGATAATCCGCTGCCGATCGAGCAGGGCAACGCCCATGTCGACGACATCCTGAACCAGGTCCATGCCGCCTTCCCGGGCAAGCCCGTGGTGATCGGCGAGATCGGCTGGCCGAGCCACGGCCGCCAGCGCGAGGCGGCGGTGGCGGGAAGGGTCGAACTCGCCCGCTTCATCACCGAATTCCTGCACAAGGCCAAGGCCGAGGGCATCCACTACAATGTGATCGAAGCCTTCGACCAGCCGTGGAAGAGCGCCCAAGAAGGCACCGTGGGCGCCAATTGGGGCCTGTTCGACGCCGACTGGCAGCCGAAATTCGACCTGCGCGGCCCGGTCGTGGAAGAGCCGCGCTGGCTGGTCGGCTTCGGAGGGGCGGCCGTCCTCGCCTTCCTCTTCCTGTTGCTCCAGCGCCGGCGGGCGGCCGCGATGAGCACCGGGCGCGGCCTGGTCGCCGGCGCCGTGCTCGGCCTCTCCGCCTATGCCGCGTCGCGCGCGGGCTTCGAAGCCTGGGCCTATGCCTATATGCCGACGCCGGAGGCCTGGGCGTGGGTCAAGGCGGCGCTCTGCCTCGGCGTTGCCACGGCCCTGGTTTCCGCCATGTTCCGCATGCTGGCGGACGACCGGCGGGTCGCCATCGGCGGCTGGGTCGCGGCGGCGGGCGATATCGTGCTGGCCCTGGCCTTTGCGCTCGCCTTCGCGCTCGGTTTCCTCATGGTCGCGGGGATCACCGACAATGTCCTGATGCCGCTCCTGCCGGAGACGACGATTGCCCGGCTCTGGCCGCTCCTGCCGGTCGACGGGCGCTACCGCGATTTCCCGACCGTCTACCTCGGCCTCGCCGCGGTGGCGCCGGTGATCGTCGCCTTGACGGCGGTGCTGACCGGGCGCGACCGGCTGCTCGATCGCCTGGCCTTCGGGCGGATCTTCGGTTCGGTCGAGCGGGCGCGGCCGCGCGGCCGGTCGTGGTTCGCGGCCTTGGCGGCGCTCGCCTTCCTGGCGCTGGCGGCTGCGACCATGATCGAGGAGGGGCCGCTCAATACCCAGGCCTGGGTCTGGAGTCTCTGCCTGATCCTGTTCAGCCTGCCCTTCGGTGCCAGGCTGGCACCGCGGTAATCATTCCGCCGCCTCGGCCTGGCGGCGGCGGATCGAGTCGTCCCGGTATTTGGCGGCGTCGGTCGTATATTCGGCGTGGCCGTAGTCGATCAGCAGGCGATCGAGCTTGGCGATCAGGCGGCGGTCGGCCAGTTCGGCCAGGCCGGGCAGGCGGAGGGCCAGCTTGTAGAGCCCTTCGCGGCCATAGATGAACAAGCCGAGGGCGATGAAGAGCGGCAGGTCCAAGGGTTTCAGGGCGACGCCCATGAGCGCCGCCTTGCCCGTGGTGTCGCCGGCCAGGAACGAGCGGTTGAAGAAGACCCGGGAGAAGCGCCGCTCCAGCCAGTCGAAGGCCCGGCTCTTCAGCCGGCGGTCGGCCGGGAAATAGGCCGCCATGGTGGCGCGCACCAGGGCGCCGCAGGTGGCGTCGTCATAGCCGTCGCGCAGGGTGCCGCTGTACATCGTCATGGCGTCGTAGATGCCCTGGGGGGTGACCGGCAGCAGGTCCTCCGGCAGGCCGAGCAGCCAGCAGCGATAGCGGTTGAATTCGACGAAGGCGCGTTCGGCCGGGGTGAATTCGCTGCGGCCCTGGCGGATCATCTTGAAGGCCAGGAGGAAGACGCCGATGGTGCCGGCCGGCATCTGGTCGACCTGGGGCACCGGCACGCCGTAGACCGAAAGATCCCAGCGGCTGGAGCCGCGCAGGATGTTGAAGCGCACCATGGAGTGCATCAGCCGCACCATGGCCGCCGCCTTGAAGCCGGGGCCGAAGCGGCCGAGCGCGCCGGGCAGTGCCGTCGTGGTGAAGAAGGCCGCGGTCTCCTTGATCCGGCGCACCGCCGTCTCCTGCGAGAGCGTCCCGGTCAAGGCCATGGGCAGGGCGGAATATTTGTTGAGGAAGGTCGCGACGAAGGCGCCGCGGACAACGAAGGGCGCCAGATTGGCGGCGCTGTTGCGGCTGAAGCGGGCGCCGTCCTCGATCAGGCTCATGTCGATCCAGTCGGGCGTCGCCTCCATCGCGCGGATGAAGGCGGTCAGTTCCGGCGGTGCGTCGGCGACCGTCTCCAGGCCGTGGTCGCAGGCTTGGGTCAACATGCCGATCAGGCGCTTGAAGCCGAACTGCGGCATCAGGGCGGCGTAGGCATCGGCAACAGTGTCGCCCAGCATGGCATAGGCACGGGCGCGGGCGACCGTCTCGCCGTCGGCGAGCATGCGGCGGCGCTCCGCCTCCGCCTTTTTGCCGCGCAGGGTGCTCGGGATCTCCGGACTGCCGGCGAAACGCTCCGGCACGATCGAGAAGTCGACCTTGCCGTACATGGCGGGCAGGTTCTCCCGCTGGGCGGCGACCCGGGCCTGCAAGGCGTCGAGCGTTTCCATCTCTCCCCCGAAACTTACATTTAATAAGTTATGTCGTGTAAGTTACGGTGGACCAGTGACGAGAGCAAGCCTGAATCGATCGGATCTGACCGCGCGCGGCACGCCCCGGCGGCGCATGAGCGTCGCGCAGCGGCGCGAGCAGATCATGGATGCGGCGCGCGACCTCGCGGTGGCCGAGGGTTTCCACGCCGCCACGCTGGAGCGCATCGCCCAGGCCTGCGGCATCACCAAGACCCTGATCTATCAGCAGTTCGGCAATCTCTCCGGCCTGCTGCTGGCAATGGTGGAGCGGGAATTCGACCGTGCCGCGGCGGGCTTCACGGCGGCCCGCCAGCGCCCGCCGCAGCCCGGCCAATCGGGTTTTGCGGCCGGTGTCGCGGGCGTGCTCGAAGCGGTCGACGCCGCCCCGGCGACCTGGCGCATGATCCTGCTGCCGAGCCAGGGCGGCCCGCCCGAACTCTACGAACGGCTGGACGAAGCCCGGCGCCTGACCCGGGAAGCCCTGGTTGCCGACCTGCTGGCGGCCGACCCGGCGCTGGCCAGCCTGACCAATCCGGATCACGAGGCGGCGATCGCCTTGCTTCATGCCATGTCGGAAGAATTGGTGCGCCTGCGCCTGAGCGATCCCGCCGCCTTCACGGTCGAGCGGCTGCTGGCCCAGGCGGAATGGCTGGCCAAGGCGATGTTCGGCCGGCGCGGCTAATCCGCCGCCGGATCGAAGAGGCCGCGCGGGTCCTCGACCGTGACCAGCCAGAGGTCCGGATCGCGGCGGAGCGCCTTGTCCAGGCGGCTTTGCAGGGCTTCGGGGTCGAGCAGGGCGCCGCCATCGGCCGGCGTCCAGGTCAGGCGGCCGTCGCCGTCGCGTGCCCGGTCATAAAGCCGGCTGCCGGCGGCGAAACGATCGACCACCAGCATGACGGCACCGGCATCCTCGTCGCCCTTGCGGAGGACGAGCGCGGACAGGCCGGCGACTTCGGCCCTGCGGATCAGGGCCTGGACGGCGAGTTTGGTTTTCAGGCGGGGTTCGGTCGGCATCGGGGGAGCGGCAGGCTTCGGGGTGACGAGGGGGTGGGAGTCACCCCGAAGCCTAATGCAGGTCGCCGTTGGGGGGAACGACGGCCGGCGCGCCCTTCGACGGCGGGGGAGACGTACTCAGTTCCGCCCGCCGGGGAGAGATGATGGATCAGACGGCCAGCTTGGCCGCGATCTTGGCGACATGGGCGCCCTGGAAACGGGCTATCTGCAGCTCGTTGGCGGAGGGCTTGCGGCTGCCGTCACCGCCGGCGATGGTCGAGGCGCCGTAGGGGCTGCCGCCGGTCACTTCGTCGAGCTTGCTGAGGCCGGGTTCCGAGAAGGGCACGCCGACGATGACGAAGCCGTGGTGCAGCAGGGTGGTGTGGAACGACAGGATGGTCGATTCCTGGCCGGCGTGCTGGGTCGCCGACGAGGTGAAGACGCTGCCGACCTTGCCGATCAGGGCACCCTTGGCCCAGAGACCGCCGGTCATGTCCAGGAAGTTGCGCATCTGGCTGGTCATCATGCCGAAGCGGGTCGGGGTGCCGAAGATGATGGCATCGTAATTCGGCAGCTCGTCGACCGTGGCGACCGGGGCCGCCTGGTCCGGCTTCATGCCGAATTTCGCCATCATCTCCGGGTCCATCAGTTCGGGCACCCGCTTCACCGTCACTTCGGTGCCGGCCACCGAGGCCGCACCCTCGGCGACCGCACCGGCGAGGGTCTCGATGTGGCCATAGCTCGAATGATAGAGCACCAGAACCTTGGTCATGATTGCTGTCCTTTCAGGAAATCCGTGAGCTGGAAGGTAGACCCCGGCAGATGCTTTGATAATCGAGCCTCCTCGAACATAATCGTTTCCGGATTGGAAACGATGCGGGGGTTCGATGGACCGGCTGGCTTCGATGACGGTGTTCCGCCGGGTGGTGGAACTGGGTTCCTTCGCCGCCGCGGCGCGCGACCTCAACCTGTCCAATGCCGCGACCAGCAAGCATGTCGCGGCGCTCGAAGCCCATCTGGGCGCCCAGCTCCTGAACCGGACGACCCGGCGCCTGGCCCTGACCGAGACCGGGCGGGCGGTGTTCGAGCGCTGCGTCCGCGTGCTGGACGATGTTTCCGACCTCGAAGCGGCGGTCGGCCAGATGGTGGCACGGCCGCGTGGCAAGCTCCGCGTCAATGCGCCGATGAGCTTCGGCCTGACCGATCTCGGCCCCGTGCTGCCCCGCTTCATGGAACGCTATCCCGAGATCGCGGTCGATCTGGTGATGAACGACCGGGTGGTCGACCTGGTCGAAGAAGGTTTCGACGTCGGCATCCGCATCCGCTCCGACCTCGGCGACACCAGCATGATCGGAAGGCGCATCGGCGGCGTGCAGCCTGTGGTCTGCGCCTCGCCCGACTATCTGGCCCGGCGCGGCACGCCGGAAAAGCCCGAAGACCTGCTGCAGCACGATTGCCTGCACTACACGCTCGGCGCCACCGGCGACGAATGGATCTTCCGGAACGCGGCCGGCGAGGAACGCCGGGTGCGCACCCAGGGGCGACTCTCGGCCAACAACGGCGACGTGCTGCGCCATGCCGCGGCCGCCGGCCTCGGCATCTGGCGGGCGCCGGATTTCCTGGCCGAGCTGGACATGGCGGCCGGCGCCCTGGTGCCGATCGACCTCGGCGGCTTCCACCTCGCCGCCCATTCGATCTATGTGATCTATCCCCCCGGCCGCCACCTGAGCCCCAAGGTCCGCGCCTTCGTCGACTTCCTGGTCGAGACCGTGGGCGCCAAATGCCGAAGCCGGGGGGCGCCGTAGTCTCTTCTCCGAGGCCTGCGAGAAGGATAGGCTTGTGGGGTCTGGGGCGCGTTGCCGGCCCCTGTCTTCCCCTCATCGCCGTCCCCCGGAACCGCCTGTCCCCTGTGCGTTCTGTTGCCCTGCTGGCCATCCAACCAACAGCCGGAGGCTGCCATGACCGCTTTCAACATCGTCAGGTTCAAAGTGAAGCCCGGGATGGACGAGGCCTTTCTCGACGCCCACCGCAAGGCGGTGGATTGGCCGGGAATGCGCCATGCCAACATGATCAAGACCGGCGAGGGCCGTTATTGCATCGTCGCCGAATGGGACAGCATGGAGGCGCTGGCGGCCGGGCGGCCGCAGATGATCGCCACGCTGAACAGTTTCCGCGAGACGCTGGACGACCTGGGCGGCGGCCTCGGCGTCACCGATCCGGTCTCCGGCCCGGTCGTCCTGGCCATGCGTTAGGCCGCCTGGACCGGGTGGACGTAGCGGAAGCCGATCGCGATCCGGTTCCAGATGTTGATGGCGCCGATCAGCAGGGTCAGCTCGATCAGTTCGGCCGGCGTGAATTCGGCCGCGGCGGCGGCGTAATCCTGGTCCGGGGCGCGGCTCTCGGCGATCAGGGTGAGGGCTTCGGTCCAGGCCAGGGCGGCCCGTTCGCGCGGGCTGTAGAGCGGGGATTCGCGCCAGGCGTCCAGGAGATAGAGGCGTGCCTCGCTCTCCCCGGCGGCGCGGGCGTCCTGCGTGTGCATATGGATGCAATAGGCGCAGCCGTTGATCTG
>JAYSCC010000042.1:3265-11849 GCA_041915065.1 Zavarzinia sp. | reverse complement strand
CACGGGTTTCGAGCCGATGCCGGAAATCGAACCCTGATAGACCGGGGCGCCGTGAATGTCGGCGATGCGGAACTTGACACTGGAGGAGCCGGCGTTGAGCACCAGCACGATGCCGTCGGAAGGAGAACCCGTCATACGCTCAACCTTCCTTCTTCACCGCACAACGCACACGCAGGACGGCGAGCGCCGCCGAGGCCGCCCGCGCCGCCGGGCCATCCGCCCGGCTGGTCAGCATGATCGGCACGCGGGCGCCGAGCACCAGGCCTGCCGCTTCGCCGTCGGCCAGATAGCCGAGCTGCTTGGCCACCATGTTGCCCGATTCGAGATCGGGACAGAGCAGGATGTCCGGCTGGCCCGAGACGGGTGAATGAATGCCCTTGGTCTTGGCCGCCTCGGCCGAGATCGCATTGTCGAAGGCGAGCGGGCCGTCGACCACGCCGCCCACGATCTGGCCCCGGTCCGCCATCTTGGAGAGGGCGGCGGCATCGACCGTCGAGGGAATCTTGTCGGTCACGGTCTCGACCGCGGAGAGCACGGCGACCTTCGGCTTTTCGATGCCGAGGGCGATGGCGAGATCGATCGCGTTCTGCGCGATGTCGCGCTTGGCCGGAAGGTCCGGGGCGATGTTGATCGCCGCATCGGTGATCAGCAGGAGCTTCTGGTAGTTCGGCACGTCCATGGCGAAGACATGGGAGATACGGCGGTCGGTGCGAAGCCCGCCCTTGTGACCGACCACGGCGCCCATCACTTCGTCCGTGTGCAGGCTGCCCTTCATCAAGGCTTCGACCTCGCCCGCCTGGGCGAGTTCGACCGAACGTTCGGCGGCGGCATGGGAATGTTCGGTCGAGATCAGGCGGAGCCCGTCGAGCGAGCGCCCGGCCTTGGCGGCGACGGCCCGGATCTTTTCTTCCGGGCCGACCAGCACCGGTTCGAGCAGGCCGAGGTCGCGGGCGTCGAGCGCACCGGTGAGCGAACTCTCGTCGCAAGGATGCACCACGGCGGTCTTCAGAGGCGCGAAACGGGCCGCCTTCTCGATCAGATCGGCGAGGCGCGCACCTTTCCGCAGCAGGCGGATCTCGGGCAGGCCCATGGCCTCGCGCTGGATCTTCTCGGCCGGGGCGAGGACTTCGATCCTGCCGCGCAGCACGGGTTTCCCGTCCTGGTTGACGCCGTCGATGCCGAGCGAGACATGGCGATGCTCGCCCTTCTCGACCACCGAGACGGTGAGGCGAAGGACGTCGTCGAGCCCGACCGGCGCCAGATATTCGATCGCTTCCGAGAGGATGATCGTGCCGGGACCGGGCAGCCGGGTGCCCACCACGGCCGAGACCAGAGCGAGCGCCCAGGGCGCCGGCGCCACCGGCTCGCCGAAGCGATGCGTCGCCGCGAAGGCGGGGTCGACCAGGAAGGGATTGAGGTCGCCGGTCAAGGATGTAAGGGTTGCGACATCGGCACGGTCGAGGCGGCGTTCGACGGTGGCGGAGTCGCCGGTGGTAAGCTCGTCAAAAGGACGGTTTTCGATCATCGTCATGATAAGCAGTAGACCCAAGCTTGGTGACAAGAAGAAGAATATTCCGCGGGGCAGGACACGAATATGATCAAGCTCATGGTCTGCATGCGACGGCTTCCCGGAACCAGCCGCGCCCATTTCCTGCGCTACTGGCGCGAGGTGCACGGCGCCATGGCGGCCGAGCGGGCGGAGCTGCTGGGCATCACCCGCTATGTCCAGAACGTGACGACGCACGAAGAGATTTCGCGCGCCCTGGCGGCGACCCGCGGTACGGCCGAACCCTATGACGGGATCGACGCCCTCTATTGGGATTCGATCGAGGCGATGCTGGACCGCCTGTCCTCGCCCGACGGCGGGCGGGCGGCCTCGGAACTCTTCCTCGACCACCTGAATTTCATCGACCTCGGCGCCTCGCCCATTTTCATCGGCGAGGAAGTCGACGTCTACCGCCGGGCCTGAACCTGCTCAGCAGGCCGGCTTGGGCAGGGCTTCGATCGAGCTGAGCACGGCGTCGAGCGAGAAATCGCCGTAGTCGAGATCCATGTCGCCGGCGACACCGTTCGGATAGAGCCGGAAGCCGATCTCATATTCCGGCAACTCTTCGTTCTTGGTCGTCGAGAAGAAGGCGATGCGCACCGGCCAAGACCCCTGGTCGGCCAGCAGCTCGGCTCCCTTGCCCTTCAGCGAGGCGGGCATCGACTTGCCGAAGCGGCCGATCACCGCCGTGACGTCATAGGTGAGGTCGTCGCCCGAGCCGTCGAACAGGCCGCGGGTGAGCAGTTGCTTATGCGCCTCCGCCGCCCGGATCAGCTCGATCGTGTGCATGGTCGGGAACACGGTGCCAGCCGGCAGCTCGGCGTCCTTTTCCTCGGGCTTGGAGAAATGGGCCTTGCCCGAGCCATCGGCCGCCAGTTCGGCACTGCCTTCGAAGGCCTGGTCTTCCTGGCCGTTCACGATGTGGCGGCTGGCGAAGCGGAAGCGGCGGCCGTCGGTCGATTCCCAGTTGGTGACGCGGAAATCGGTCACCGTGGCCGACCCCTCGCCGTCGCCGAGGCGCATTTCGAGGCGCTGGGTCAGGGCGTAACCGTCACAGGTATCGGCGAATTCGATGACCATGCGGCCATCCGCCGTGGCGACGCCCGAACCATTGTCGGCGCGGCCGAGCTTCACGTCATAGACGGCGCGATGGCCGAGCAGGCGGGCCACGTCGGTCGGCATCGGGGGCGCGGCCTCGGCCGGAGCCGTAGCCGGCGGCACCACGGGCTCGGCAGCGGGAACGACCTTACCGCCGGTGGGCGCTTCCTCGGTCGCGGCGACGCTGGCTTCGCCGTCCACGAAGGCCCAACGGGCCAGGAAGAACAACCCGACCAGCACGGTCGTCAATACCAGGGCCCGCCGCAACATGCCTTTTTCGACCTCCCACCCGAATCGGGTGTCTTGCAAATATGACATGTATCATCGGGCGGCAAGAATGCGGCCATTGTTGGACTTGCGGTCGCACCGCCACTGTTGCCAGACTGCCACCGTGATGACGGCCAAACCCTCGATCCTGGTCGCCCGCCGCCTGCCCGACGCCTGCGAGGCGCGGCTCGACGCCGATTTCGCCCCGTGCCGCCTGCCCGGCGACGGGCCCCACCCCATGTCCGACCTGCTCGCGGCCGCGGATGGTTGCGGCGGGATGCTGATCACGCTGACCGAAAGGCTCGACGCGGCCACGATCGCCGCCCTGCCCGCCTCGGTCCGGATCGTCGCCACCATGTCGGTCGGCTTCGACCATATCGACGTCGCGGCCGCCGCGGCACGCGGGTTGATCGTCACCAATACGCCGGGCGTGCTGACCGAGGCGACCGCCGACCTGACGCTGCTGCTGATCCTGGGCGCCGCCCGGCGCGCCACCGAAGCCATGACCCTGATCCGGGAAGAGCGCTGGGGCACCTGGTCACCCACCGGGCTGCTCGGCGTCGATCTCGCGGGAAGACGGCTCGGCATCCTCGGCCTCGGCCGGATCGGCGCCGCGGTCGCCAAGCGGGCACGCGCCTTCGGGCTGGAGATCCATTATCACAACCGCCGCCGCGCCCCGCCCGAGCAGGAGCTGGGTGCAACCTATCACGACACATTCGACGGGCTCCTCGCGGTCTCCGACATCCTCGCCCTGACCGCGGCCTCGACGCCGGAGACGCGAAACATCATCGATCACGCGGCGCTGGCGAAACTGCCGCCCGGTGCGATCCTGGTCAATTCGGCGAGAGGCGACCTGGTCGACGACGATGCATTGATCGAGGCGCTGCGGACCGGCCGGCTGTTCGCCGCCGGCCTCGACGTCTTCCGGGGCGAGCCGGCGCTCGATCCCCGTTACCGCAGGCTTCCCAATGTCTTCGCCCTGCCCCACATCGGCTCCGCCACGGTCGAGACGCGGACGGCCATGGGCATGTGCGCGATCGACAATCTCGACGCCGTGCTGAAGCGCGGAATCATTCCGATCACACCAGTGACCTGAGCGCTTCGGCGAGACGCGCGACCGCGGGATCGATCGCCGGGACCGGCACACAGGCAAAGCCGAGTTGCAGGCCCGAGACCTTCGGCATCTCCAGGCAGGCACGCGACAGGGCGGGCGCCACGATGCCGGCCACCGCCGCCGCACGGGCCGCGGCGCCGTCGTCGATACCGTCGAGGCGAAGTGCGAGCTGGATCCCGGCTTCGGCGCGCTGGACCCGGCCGAAGGGGGCAAGGCGGCGCTCGCAGGCCTCGATCAGGGCGGCGCGGCGTTCTCCATAGACGGTCATCAGGCGGCGCAGATGGGCGGCGAAATGACCTTCCAGCACGAAATCCGCCAGCACCGCCTGCACGATCAGGGGCGGCGCCTGGCCGGTGTGGCGGATCACCCGGGCCGCCACCGTGGCGAGTTCCGCCGGCAGCACGGCGAAGCCGACGCGCAGGGCCGGCGCCAGCGCCTTGCCGAAAGTGCCGAGATAGATCACCCGGCCGCTCGGCGCCAGGTTGAAGAGCGGGTCGTGCGGCGGCCCCTCGAAGCGAAATTCGCCGTCGTAATCGTCCTCGATCACCCAGGCGCCGGCCGCCTCCGCCGCCTGGAGCAGGGCCAGCCGGCGCGCCAGGGTAAGCGCGACCCCGGTCGGATATTGGTGGGACGGCGTGACATAGACGAGGCGGGGCCGGACGCCGGTCGCCTGCCCCGCCTCGACTCGGAGCCCCTCGCCGTCGACCGGCACCGGCACGAGGCGGAGGCCGGCGGCGACGAAAGCCCCGCGCGCGCCGAGATAGCCCGGATCCTCGATCCAGACGGGATCGCCCACGTCACACAGCAAGCGTGCCACGAGGTCGAGCCCACCCTGGGCGCCGGTGGTGACCAGCACCTGTTCCGGTGCCACCACGATGCCGCGCACCGCCGCGATGTGGCGGACGATCGCCTGTTTCAACGGCGGCCAACCGCCCGGATGCTCGAAACCGAAAAGCTCCGCCTTGGACTGGCGGAGCCGGCGCGCCATCAGCCGCGCCCAGAGTTCGCCCGGGAAGAGGTCGAGAGCCGGCATGCCGGGCAGGAAGGGCACAGCGGCGACCGGCTGGCCCCGCTCGATCCCGGCGAGCGCCCGCCCGCGGGCGGACAGCGTGCCGGCCGGGGCGAGGTCGCGCCGGCGCAGCAAAGCGGGATCGATCCGCGCCACCGTGGTGCCCGCCGCGCCCCTGGCCTCGACGAAGCCATCCGCGGCCAGGCGTTCGTAGGCGGCGGTCACCGTGTTGCGGCCGACCGCGAGCTGATCCGCGGCGGCCCGGCTGGCCGGCAGACGGTCGCCCGGTACCAAGCGGCCCGAGAGCACCGCCGCCCTTATCGCCTCATAGACTTGCTGGGCGAGCGGTGCCGCCCCCGAACGGTCCAGCCCACGCCCCAGGTCGGCGAACATCTTGGCCCCCTCGACTTCGAGACCTTGGATCTTCTGGCAGAGCCAAGATCGGCGCAAGCTCGGTGTCAGGAGGTAGCCATGACTGATATGCCCGTCTCATCCTTTCCCCGTACCGAGCGCACTACGGTGCACCGCCTGCCTAAGCGCGCCGCCTATGACCGCGCCACGGTGGAAGCGATCCTGGACGAAGGCCTGGTCGCCCATATCGGCTTCGCCGGCGCGGACGGCACGCCAGTGGTGCTGCCCACCGCCTATGCCAGGCTGGGCGACAAGGTGATCCTGCACGGCTCGTCGGTCGGGCATTTCATGACCACGCTGGCCAAGGGCGTGCCCCTCTGCCTGACCGTCACGCTGCTCGACGGGCTGGTGCTGGCGCGGAGCGCCTTCCACCATTCGATGAATTATCGCTCGGTCACGGTCTTCGGCACGGCCCGCGTGATCGAGGGCCATGAGGCCAAGCTCGAAGCCCTGCGCGGCCTGACCGAGAAACTGACCCCCGGGCGCTGGGACCAGCTCCGCCCGGTCACGGTGAAGGAAGTGGCGATCACCACCGTGCTCGAACTGCCGCTGACCGAGGCAGTCGCCAAGTTCCGCGCCGGCCCGCCGATCGACGACGCCGAAGACATGGGCTGGCCCGTCTTCGCCGGCGTGGTGCCGCTGAAACTGACCGCCGGCGAGCCGGTGCCGGACCCGACACCGGCCCCCTGACGCGGGTCTATTCGCCCTTCATGTAGATGCTGCGGCGCGGGCGCGAGATCACCCGCTCCACCATCGGGCGGAAGGCTTCGAGCGGCATCGATTCGAAATTCGGATCGAAGCAGTTCTGGTCGAACTTCTCGCAGAATTCCGCGGTGTATTCGAAGTTCGGATGGCCGCGGAACTTCTCCCGCATGTCGCGGTCGAGCCCCAGGAACTGGAAGAAATAGTAACCCTGAAAGATACCGTGCTTTTCCACCATCCAGTGGTTTTGCTCGGAGACGAAGGGTTTCAGCACCGCCGCCGCGATATCGGCGTGGTTGTAGCTGCCCAACATGTCGCCCATGTCGTGGAACAGGGCGCAGACGACATATTCCTCGTCCCGTCCCGCCTGATGGGCGCGGGTCGCCGATTGCAGGCTGTGTTCCAGCCGGTCGATGGCGAAGCCGCCGACCTCGTCCTTCAAGAGCTTCAGATGATCGAGCAGGCGATCCGCCTGCTTCGCCTGGAAGGGCAGTTCGCAGGCGATGATCTTGCCCCAATCGTCCATCGTGCCGTCTTCCATGCGATGGAAGCGGGCGGTCGGGATCTCGGTGCCGCCGTCGTGCGCCATGGTCCCGCCCCTCACGACCGGAAGCTGGGATCGACGCGGTCGAGCTTGCGCAGAAGCCCGGGCCAGGACAGCACGGCGGTACCGCCGAGGCCACGGCCCTGATCCATGGTGGTGCGCTGCACGCTCTCGGGCGGGAAGACCAAGTCGCCGCCGCCGGCCAGGGCCGCCACCTGCTGCGAACAGGCGCGTTCCAGGAAGAAGATCCGGGTCCAGGCCTCGGCCACATTGGTGCCGATGGCGAGCGTGCCGTGATTGCGCAGCAGCATCATGTTCTTGGTGCCGAGGTCGGCGACCAGACGTTCGCGCTCGTCGAGATTGAGGGCGATGCCCTCATAGGCGTGATAGGCGACGTCCTCGATCACGGTCAGCGCGTTCTGGCTGATCGGCAGCAGGCCCCGGGCCTGGCAGGAGACGCCGACACCGGCATCGGTATGGAGATGCAGGACGCAGCCCGCCTCGTCCCGCGCGCCGTGCACGGCCGAATGGATCGTGTAGCCCGCCGGATTGATGTAGTACTCGGTGTCCATCAGGATGTTGCCGTCCAGATCGACCTTGACGAGGCTCGACGCCGTGATCTCGTCGAACATGTAGCCGTAGGGGTTGATCAGGAAGTGGTGGTCCGAATTGGGCACCCGGGCCGAGATATGGGTGAAGATCATGTCGTCCCAGCCGTGCAGGGCGACCAGGCGATAGGCGGCGGCGAGATCGACGCGGACGGCCCATTCCTCCGGGCTCACCTGGTCACGCACGCTCTGGCCCGACTTCTTCAAGGCGACGGTCGACATAGGCTCTCCTCCCCATTGTCCGTTGCGGCGAATTTTCTTGTATGCCAAGGCGCCGGATTAGAATGTCAACAAGTTGACAGTTCGCTCCGGGAAGCCCATGCGCCTCGACTTCGACCGTGCCGCCCGCCTGCTCGCCGCCCGCGGCTGGCTCGCCGATCAGCCGGACGACCTGCGCCGGCAGGTGCTGGCGGGCGCACGCCTCATCGAACGCCTGCCGGGGGAAAAAGTCTATGCCCTGGGCGATGCGCCGGACGGGCTCTATGCTCTGCTCTCGGGCCGGCTGAAATTCGTCAATTACCAGCGTGACGGGCGCGAGGTCGGCACCTGGATCACCGAGCCGGTCGACTGGTTCGGCGAAGTCTCCCTGTTCGACGGCAAGCCCAGGCTCCAGACCGTGGTGGCGCTCGACCGTTCGGCGGTCCTCTTTCTGCCCGCACCGGCCTTCTTCGCGATCGTCGAGGCCGAACCCCGCTTCTGGCGGAATTTCGCCCTGATCCTGTCGAGCCACCTGCGCACCGCCATGCGCTTCCTCGAGGAAATGGCGGCCGAGACCGCCCCGGTGCGGATCGCCCGCGTGCTGATCATGATGGCCGTGGGCGAGAGCGAACGCGATCCTCTGCCCGGCGCCGTGGTCGAAGTGAGCCAGGAACAGCTCGCCGCGACCACCGGCATCTCGCGCCAGAGCGCCAACAAGGCGCTGCGCCACCTGGCCGACGCCGGCCTCGTCGAACGCCGCTACGGCGCCGTGATCCTGACCGACCCGGCGAGGCTGGCGGACGTGGGGCGATGACAATGTGGTGGGAAGCCAAGCGAACACGTAGTGGCCGCCTCCGGCCTTGTCGCAAAGGCAATAGTTGCCTACATTGTCCTTGAAACGGAACCGTGATGCCGACGATCTGCCGCTTCGCCAACTGCAAGATCGCGGTCTATGCCGACGACCATATCCCGCCCCACTTCCACATCGAAGGACGGGGTTTTCGGGCCATCGTCGAGATCGAGACGATGGCCGTGCGGGCGGGCGACGTGCGCAAGGCCGGCGAAGCGATGGCCTGGGCGGCAGCGA
>JAYSCC010000042.1:0-3255 GCA_041915065.1 Zavarzinia sp. | reverse complement strand
CCCTAATCTTCGTTCCGTCCGCGTAGGCGAGGGCCGCGTGCTGTTCGTGACCTGGAAGGGCGGTGCCGAAAGCCCGGTCGACGTGGGCGACCATATCGCGGCTTATGCCGTCTTCACGCCGCTTCGGACCGACGACGCGGCGTTTCGTGCCGTCTCGGTGGGGGAATGGGGCTGGAACGCCCATTGGACCGACGACATGGAGATTTCGTCCGACACGCTGTGGCGGCTGGCGCTGGAACAGGGCCGGCGGTGGCTCAGGTCGTGGCGCGAAGCGCATCGCATGACACAGGCCGAGGCGGCATCCGCCCTGGGCGTGAGCCCACGCATGTGGCGCTACTACGAGGCGGGGGAACACTTGCTGCCGAAAACCGTCCGCCTTGCCTGCGCAGGTTTCGACGCCCAAGCCGCGGCGGCGTGACGCCAGTCACTTGCCGCCCGCCCCCCCCTGCACAGACACTGGCGCCTTCCCGATCGTTCGGACCTGTTCCGTACCGCCGACGAAAGACCGCCCCATGTCCAAGCGTCCCCTCGCCATTCTCGCCGGCTTCCTGGTCGCCTTCGTAATCGGCTTCGGCATCAATTTCGCCCTCGCCGCCGCCAAGGCGAAGCTCGCCAAGCTGCCGATGGTCGCGGCCGACTGATCAGAGCCCCTTCAGCAGCTTGGCCGCCTCGGGGGCGAAATAGGTCAGGATGGCGTCGGCGCCGGCACGTTTGAAGGCGAGCAGGCTTTCCATCATCACCTTGGTGCCGTCGAGCCAGCCGTTCAGGGCGGCGCCCTTCAGCATCGCGTATTCGCCCGAGACTTGATAGGCGAAGGTCGGCGCGCCGAATTCGTCTTTCACCCGGCGCACGATGTCGAGATAGGGCATGCCCGGCTTCACCATCACCATGTCGGCGCCTTCGGCGAGGTCGAGGGCGACTTCGCGGAGCGCCTCGTTGGTGTTGCCCGGCGCCATCTGATAGGTCCGCTTGTCGCCCAGGCCGAGGTTGGCGGCCGAGCCCACCGCATCGCGGAAGGGGCCGTAGAAGGCCGAAGCATATTTGGCGGCATAGGCGCAGATCATCACGTCCTGGAAGCCCGCCTCGTCGAGCCCGCGGCGAATGGCGCCGATGCGCCCATCCATCATGTCGGAAGGCGCCACCACGTCCGCCCCCGCCTCGGCCAGCACCAGGGCCTGGCGGACCAGCAGCGAGACCGATTCGTCGTTCAGGATGACGCCTTCCTGGAGCACACCGTCATGCCCGTGGCTGGTATAGGGATCGAGCGCCACGTCACAGACGAGGCCGACCGGCAGTTTCTCCGCCTTGATCGCCCGCACGGCCCGGCACACCAGGTTCTGGGCGTCGAGGGCATAGGTGCCGGTCGGATCCTTCAGGTCGGGATCGGTCTGCGGGAACAGCGCGAGCGCCGGGATACCCAGTTTCGCCGCCTCTTCCGCCGCCTTCACGGCACCGTCGACATCGCGCCGCACGACGCCCGGCATGGAGGCGACTTCCTGGCCCGCGGTCTCGCCGTCGGTCACGAAGATCGGCCAGATCAGGTCGTCGACCGTCACCAGATGCTCGGCCACCAGGCGGCGCGACCAGTCGTGCGCGCGAACGCGGCGCAGGCGGGTGGTGGGGAAGCCCTGGGGCGACGGGAACGGGGTAGCCATGGCACGCCTTCCGAAAACTGGAGAAAGTCCAGTAATCCCACCGGCCTTTCGGTGCAAGGGGGTGCAGACCCGCACAACGGTTCTGCATGGCCCCGGAGTTGACACAGGTTCCCCCCGCCCTAGAGTTCCCCGCAACCGGGAGGAGCCATGAATTTCGAGTTGACCGAGGACCAGCGCGCCTTCCGCGACACGGCGCGCGCCTTCGCCGAAGACCGCATGATGGAAGCCGCCGCCGGCTGGGACGAGCGGAAGGAACTGCCGATCGCCGTGCTGCGCGAGGCGGCGGCGCTCGGCTTCGGCGGCATCTATGTGCGGGACGACGTCGGCGGTTCGGGCCTGGCCCGGATCGATGCCGCCCTGATCTTCGAGGAATTGGCCGCCGCCTGCCCCTCCACGGCGGCCTTCATCTCGATCCACAATATGGCGTCCTGGATGATCGACACCTTCGGGTCGGAGGAATTGCGGCAGAAGTTCCTGCCCGGCCTGACCACGATGGACCGCCTCGCCTCCTATTGCCTGACCGAGCCAGGCGCCGGCTCCGACGCCGCCTCGCTGAAGACGCGGGCGACGCGCGACGGCGACCATTACGTGCTGAACGGCGCCAAGGCCTTCATCTCGGGCGGCGGCGTGTCGGACGTCTATGTCTGCATGGTCAGGACCGGCGATGCCGGGGCCGGCGGGATTTCCTGCATCGTCGTGGAGAAAGGCACCCCGGGGCTTTCCTTCGGCGCGCAGGAAAGGAAGCTCGGCTGGAATTCGCAGCCGACCGCCCAGGTGATCTTCGAGGATTGCCGCGTTCCGGTGACCAATCTCGTGGGCCAGGAAGGCGACGGCTTCAAGATCGCCATGAAGGGGTTGGACGGCGGGCGCCTCAACATCGCTGCCTGCTCCCTCGGTGGCGCGCGCCGCTCGCTCGAACTCGCCACCGGCTATGCCCGCGACCGCCAGCAGTTCGGCAAGCCGCTGGCCGCGCTCCAGGCGATCCAGTTCAAGCTCGCCGACATGGCGACCGAGCTCGACGCCGCGCGCCTGATGGTGCACCGCGGCGCCTGCCTCCTCGATGCCAAGGACCCGGGTGCCACCGTCGCTTGCGCCATGGGCAAGCGCTTCGCCACCGATGCCTGTTTCGGCATCGTCAACGAGGCACTGCAGATCCACGGCGGCTACGGCTATCTGAAGGATTTCCCGATCGAGCGCTACCTGCGCGATCTCCGGGTCCATCAGATCCTGGAAGGCACCAATGAAATCATGCGCGTCATCATCGCGCGGAAGCTGATCGAAGGGCGTTGAGATGATCCAGACCGAAGACGTCCTGTTCGAAGTCCGCGGCGGCATCGGCCTCGTCCTGCTGAACCGGCCGAAAGCGCTCAACGCGCTCAATCAGGTGATGGTCGACGCGATGCGCGAACGCCTCGCCCTCTGGGCCAAGGATGCCGCCATCCGCGCCGTGGTGGTCACGGGGGCGGGCGACAAGGCCTTCTGCGCCGGTGGCGACATTCGCATGCTGACCGAATCCGGCAAGGCGGGCGACGGCGCGGCGGCCAAGTTCTGGGCCGACGAATATCGCCTGAACACCGAGATCAAGCGTTTCCCCAAGCCC
>JAYSCC010000041.1:0-11941 GCA_041915065.1 Zavarzinia sp. | reverse complement strand
CAGCACATTGTCCAGGATCGGCTCTTCCGACATGTAGTATTTGATCAGCCGCGGCATATAGGCATAGACCGCCTTGTCGTCGGCGACGCCGGTGCCGACCGAATTGGCCAGCGCCACATTGCCGGCCCTGACCGCGCGCATCAGCCCGGGCACGCCGAGGGTCGATTCCGGCCGGAACACTTCGGGATCCAGGAAATCGTCGTTGAGGCGGCGGTAGATGGTATGGACCCGCTCGAGGCCGCCCGTCGTCTTCATGTAGACGCGGTCGTTCTCGACCACGAGATCGCGGCCTTCGACCAGGGGCACGCCCATCTCGCGGGCCAGGAAGATATGTTCGAAATAGGCGGAATTATAGGTGCCGGGCGAGAGCAGGACGACCTGCGGATCGGCCACGTCGTCCGGCGCGATCTCGACCATCGCTTCCTGCAGTTTGGGGCCGTAATTGTCGACCGGGCGGATCGAGATGTCGGTCGTCAGATCCGGGAAGGCCCGGAGCATCATGTTGCGATTTTCGAGGACGTAGGAGACGCCGGACGGCGTCCGCGCATTGTCCTCCAGCACCATGAACTTGCCGGCCTCGTTGCGCACCACGTCGATGCCGCAGATATTGGCATAGGCGCCGTGGGCCACCTTGTGGCCGATCATGACCGGCTGGTAGTTGCTGTTACCCAGCACCAGCTCGGCCGGAATGATGCCGTCCTTGAGCGCATGCTGGGGGCCATAGACATCGGCCAGGAACAGGTTGATCGCGGTAACCCGCTGGATCACGCCGGCTTCGAGATGGGCCCAGTCGTCGCGGGTCAGCACGCGGGGGATCACGTCGAACGGCAGGATGCGGTCGATCGCGTCCTTTTCCGAATAGACGGTGAAAGTGATGCCCAGGTTGTAGAGTTCGCGTTCCGCGTCTTCAGCCCGGCGTTGCAGGGCTTCGAGGTCCAGGGTCGCCAGACGCTCGCGGATGGCCGCCGTATATTCGAGGGGCGGGGTGCCGGACTGCCCCATGATCTCGCAGTAGAATTCGCCGTGATCGTATCGGGACAGAACGCCGCTCATTCGAGCCCTCGCAGCAACCTGGATCCGAGCCTAGCAAACAATTCTGACGCGCCGCATCAAAAATCGGCAGATCGGAATTAGACCTTCTTCTCTGCCCAATTCTTGAGCGGGACCACATCGACTCCGACCTGGAGCCGGTGTGGACCACCACCGACGATGATGCCCCGCAAGGGTGCCACATCATCGTAGTCGCGGCCATGGGCGACTGTGATGTGATCGAGCGAAGGCACGCAATCGTTGGTCGGATCGAGTTCGAGCCAGCGGTCGGGGCCGATCCAGACGGCGACCCAGGCATGCGACTGATCGGCGCCGACCAGGCGCGGCCGGCCCGGCGGTGGCGTCGTGCGCAGATAGCCCGAGACATAGCGCGCCGGCAGCCCGATCGAGCGGAGACAAGCGATCATCAGATGGGCGAAATCCTGGCAGACGCCGCGCTTGACGCGCAGGACCTCGCGCGGCGGCGTGGTCACCGTGGTCGCCTGGGGATCGAAGGCGAATTCGCCGTTGATGCGGGCGTTGAAGGCGAGCAGTGCCTCGACCACCGGCCGCCCGGGGGAGAAATCCGGCGCCGCATAGGCGGCGAAGGCGTCGTCGACCTCGATCAGGGTCGAGTCCTGACGGAAGGCGTAGGCCTCGACCGTGTCCGGCCCGCCCTCGTCCAGCCTGGCACGCAGGGCATCCCAGGCGGGATAGGCCGCGGCCTCGGGCACTTCGAAGGGCTCGAGTTCGATCTCGATCAGCGATTCGACGATCAGGCGGTGATGCGGTTCCTGCACGGCGAATTGGACGATCGGATTGTCGAAACCGTCGATCCGTTCGTTCCAGGTGGTCGGCTCCGGCTCGACCCGCAGCTCGTGGCGGAGCAGCTTCTGGCGGTCGCTGGCGCGCGGCCGGAGATGGGCCAGGTGATGGGCCAGCGTGACCGGCTCGCCGTAGTCGTAGACCGTGTTGTGGCGGGCCTGATAGCGGATCATGGCGCGCTCACGATGCGGATCGGGCCACCCGGACGGACCGCCAGGGCATGGCTGAAATAAGTCTGCGAGATGATGTCGGAGAGTTCGGGCAGGGTCACGCTGACCGCGTCGAGCAGGGCTTCCAGCTCGGTGTTGCGGCCGCTGGCGCTGGTCCCGGCGAGGCGGAGGATCTCGGCCGCACGGAGTTCCGAAAGGGCGGTCTGGGCGAGCAGCCGGGCCGAACCCTGGGCGCCCTGGCCCCGTTCGCGCGGCAGGTTGTCGACATGGTCGGTCAAGGCGAACATCTGGCGGGCGAGCGAACGCGGGTTGGCTTCGTCGAGCAGCAGGAGGTCGAGCACGGGGGCGAATTGCGCCCCGGTGAAATAGCGGGCGCGATAGGTCATGAAGCTGTCGGCGATTTCGAGCGCCAGGTCGAGCGACCGGTTCTCGCCGGATTCGCCGCCCATCACCAGCTCACGGGTCAGGGCGACGGCGTTCAGGGCGCGCTCGATGCGGCGGCCGAGGTCCATGAAGCGCCAAGCCTGGCCGCGCGTCATATTCTCCATGCCGAGGCCGGAGAGCGCCGCCATCGAAGCGACGATCGCATCGAGCGAGGCGAGCAGGCCGACATAATCGCCCGGCACCGCCTTGCGCACCTGTTCGATCTGGCCGTGCATCTGCAAGAGCACGCGGGTCATGTCGACCGACAGGCGGTCACGCACCATGCCGGTGTTGATGTTGAGCCGGCGCACCGCCGAGGCGAAGCCGGTGGCCCGGGTGTCGTCGCCCAGCACGGCGAGCAGGCGGGCGTCGAACTTGGCCCGGTCGGCGACCGCGAGTTCGGCCAGTTCCGGCGTGATCTCGCCGATCATGGCGAGGAAGACCGCGCCTGGCCCGAGGTCGACCTGGGCGCCCGGGCCGGCGCCGTCGGACAGGCGCTGGACCATGGCACGCAGCGCGCGGACGCCGAATTCGGCCCGCTCGGCATAGCGGCCGACCCAATAGAGGTCGTCGGCCACGCGGCTCGGCAGATTGTTGCCCTGGCGGCGCACCTCGACCGCGGTATCCGGCGGCCGCAGGAGGCTGAATTGTTCGACCGGGCTCGACGACAGCACCCAGGCGTCCTTGGAGAGGCCGCCCTGTTGCAGGCGGACGAGCGGACGGTCCGACTTGGGGGCGATGCGGACCAGGCCGCCCGGCATGACCGAGAAGCCCTTCTCGGTCGCGGTCAGGAAGGCGCGCAGCACGACCGGCCGGGGCTTCAGCCCCTCGTCGGTGAAACAGGGCGCGGTCGAGAGGCGGATCGGCGCCTGGCCGACCCCGTCATAGGGGTGGTTGCGCAGGTGGCGGGCCCAGGCCGCGGCGTCCTCCGGCGCATTGACGCCGACCTTGGGGAAGGCCGGACGGAGCGCATAGGGGCTCGCCGCCGCGGTCAGGCGGGCGCGGCCCTGCGGCTCGCCGGCCCAGACCGTCTCGAGATTGGCCAGGGCCAGGTCTTCGCCCAGCAGGCGCCGGGCGAGGTCGGGCAGGAAGGGCACCAGGGCCGGCGTCTCGGCGACACCGGAACCGAGGGCGTTGGCGACCACGACATTGCCCGCCAGCACCGCCTGCACCAGACCGGCGACCCCGAGGGAGGAATCGCCCCTGAGTTCCAGGGGATCGCAGAAGTCGTCGTCGACCCGGCGCAGGATGATGTCGACCGGTTCGAGCCCGCCCAGCGTCTTCAGGAAGACGCGGTCGCCGCGCACGGTCAGATCCGCCCCCTCGACCAGCGTATAGCCGAGATAACGGGCGAGATAGGCGTGCTCGAAATAGGTTTCGTTGAACGGCCCCGGGGTGAGCAGGACGATGCGCGGATAGCGCGTCCAGGGCGCCAGGTTGCGCAGCGTCTGGCGCAGCCGGTCGAACCAGGCGGCGAGACGCTTCACTTCCATCGCGCGATAGGCTTCGGAAAGTGCGCGCGAGGTGACGATGCGGTTTTCCAGGGCGTAGCCCGCACCCGCCGGGGTCCGGGTGCGGTCTCCCGCGACCAGCCAGCGGCCGTCCGGGCCGCGCACCAGGTCGACCGCATAGACGTGCAGCCACATGTCGGCCGGGGCCCGGAAGCCTTCGAGCGGGCGCAGGTAATCCGGGCTGGTCTGGATCACCGCGGGGTGGATCCAGCCTTCCTTCAAGGAACGCTGGGCGCCGTAGAGATCGGTCAGCAAGGCGGTCATCAGACGCCCGCGCTGGATCAGGCCTTCCTCGATACCGGCCCATTCCTCTTCCGAGATGACGAGCGGAATGAGGTCCAGTTCGATCGCACGCGCCGCGTTGCGCGGGTCGCCATAGACGTTATAGGTGACGCCGTTGTCATGCAGGAGCTGGCGCGCGCGGGCGGTGCGTTCGGCGAATTCGCCGGGCGGCAGGTCGCCCAGGGCGCGCACGAAATCGGCCCAATGGGGCCGCAGCTTGCCGTCGGCATCGAGGCATTCGTCGAAATTTCCGGGCACCGGTGTATAGGCGCGCGCCGTCGTCCGCCCTTCCGCCGCGGAACCGCCGGGCAGAGGCAGGGGGATCTGTTCGCCCTCGTCGGGGGCTTGGGGGTCGATCGCCAGACTCACGCGGGCCATCGTATCAGGCAGGTCGGAGGCCGCCATGGAATTTCGCGATCATATTGCCAGGAATCGGGTCCATACAATCTGGCCCCTATGCAGTCAATTCGCCGGGCGGAGCGGCGTCGGCCGCCCCGCCCGCCGGTGTCACTGGCGCCGGAGGTCGAGGGTGAGTGGGAATTCCTTCGTCACTTCGGCCGGCCCCAGGATCATCGGCCCCGGCGTATGGCCGAAGCTGAAGAAACGGGCCAGGCGGCGGCCCTCGGCTTCATAGGCGTTGACCGGGGCGGTCACATAGTTGCGCCCGCCCGGGTGCGAGACGTGATAGGTGCAACCGCCGATGGAGCGGTTGGACCATTCGTCGACGATATCGAACACCAGCGGCCCATGGGGCGGGATGGTCGGATGCAGGGCTGAGGCGGGCTGCCAGGCACGGAAGCGCACGGCGGCGACATATTCGCCCTCGCGGCCGGTCGAGGTCAGCGGCACGCGAATGCCGTTCACGGCGACCGCATGGCGGCCGTCGGTCATGCCCTTCACCTTGACCTGGATGCGCTCGACCGAACTGTCGACGAAGCGCACCGTCCCGCCGGCGAACCCCTCTTCGCCCAGCACGTGCCAGGGTTCCATCGCCTGGCGCAGCTCGACCGTCAGGCCGCGCTGATGGATCGTGCCGTAATGGGGGAAGCGGAACTCGAAATGGGGATCGAGCCATTCGCGCTCGAAGGTGAAGCCCCATTGCTGGAGGTCCGCCACCACGTCGTCGAGGTCTTCGGCGACGAAATGGGGCAGCAGGAAGCGATCGTGCAGCTCCGTCCCCCAGCGGACCAGGCGGGCCGGATAGGGATTGTCCCAGAAATGCGCGATCAGGGCCCTGAGAATGAGCTGCTGCACGCAGGACATGCGGGCGTGCGGCGGCATCTCGAAAGCGCGGAGTTCCAGGAGGCCCAGGCGGCCGGACGACGAATCCGGCGAATAGAGCTTGTCGATGCAGAATTCGGAACGATGCGTGTTACCCGTGACGTCGGCCAGCAGGTGGCGGAACAGGCGATCGACCAGCCAGGACGGGACATTGGTATGGTCCGGCACCTGGCGGAAGGCGATCTCGAGTTCGTAGAGCGAATCGTGCCGGGCCTCGTCGATGCGGGGCGCCTGGCTGGTCGGCCCGATGAACATGCCCGAGAACAGATAGGACAGGCTCGGGTGGTTCTGCCAATAGCACAGCAGGCTGCGCAGAAGATGCGGCCGGCGCAGGAAGGGGCTGTCCTCCGGCCGCGCGCCGCCGACCACGATGTGGTTGCCGCCGCCGGTGCCGACATGGCGCCCGTCGATCATGAATTTCTCGGAGGCGAGGCGGGTCAGCCGCGCATCTTCATAGAGCGTAGTGGTGATTTCGACCAACTCGTCCCAGTTCCGGGCCGGCTGGATATTCACCTCGATCACGCCCGGGTCCGGCGTCACCATGATGTTCTTCAGGCGCCAGTCCTTGGGCGGGCCGTAACCTTCCAGGATCACCGGCATGTCGAGCTGGATCGCGGTTTCCTCGATCTTGGCGATCAGATCGACCCAGGCTTCGAGATAGGACTGCGGCGGCAGGAAGATGTAGAGCTTGCCGTTCCGGACCTCGACCGAGACCGCCGTCCGGATGACGCCCGGCATCGAATAACCGACCAGGTTACCCGGTGCATCGCCCGGCGGACGGCTCGCCTCCGGCGGCGGCAGCGGCTTCACCGGCAGGCGGCCGGGAACCTGGGCGATCGGCGCGGTGGCCCCGGTCGGCAGCGGCGGGCGCGGCGCGAAGGGATCTTCCTCGAAGTGATAGGGGTAGTCTTCCTTGCGCACCCAGGGCAGGCTGTTCAGCGGCAGGCGGTAGCCGACCGGCGAATCGCCCGGGGTCAGGAAGACGCGCTTCGAGCGGAACTTCCAGGGTTTCGCCTGCCATAGCGGGCCTTCCACCGTCATCCAGCATTCGAGCGGCAGGACGAAGCCGGTCGGCGTGTCGAGGCCCTGGTCGAAGACGCGGCTCATGCGCTCGCGCTCTTCCTTGTCCTCGATCTTGTTCTCGAGCGGATCGACGTTGATCGGCAGGCGCCGTTCGCGCCACATCCAGTACCAGGGGTCCTCGAAGGCGGCGAGCGTATTATCCGGCGAGACCTTGAGGTTCTCGGCCAGCGCGATCAGGAAATTCTCGCCCTGTTCGACGGTGAAGCCGTAATTCACATTCTCGTCGGCCAGATATTTCGGGTTCTGCCACAGGGGCTCACCGTCGGTCCGCCAGTAGCAGCCGAGCGCCCAGCGCGGCAGGCTCTCGCCCGGGTACCATTTGCCCTGGCCGTAATGCAACACGCCGCCCGGGGCGTAGCGGTCCTTCAGCTTGTGCACGAGCGTGCCGGCGAGGCCGCGCTTGGTCGGGCCGAGCGCTTCGGTATTCCATTCGCCACCGTCGAAATCGTCGATCGAGACGAAGGTCGGCTCGCCGCCCATGGTCAGGCGGACGTCGCCCGCGACCAGCTTCTGCTCGACCTCGCGGCCGGAGGCGACGATGGTCTCCCACTGTTCCTCGGTATAGGGCTTGGTGACGCGGGCCGCTTCGACGATGCGGGTGATCTTCATCGAGAAGTCGAATTCGACCCCGGCCTCGTCGACGATGCCACTGATCGGCGCGGCACTGCCCGGTTCCGGCGAACAGGCGAGCGGCAGATGCCCTTCACCCGCGAACAGGCCGGAGGTCGGGTCGAGGCCGACCCAGCCGGCGCCCGGCAGATAGACTTCGGTCCAGGCGTGGAGATCGGTGAAGTCGACTTCCGTGCCAGACGGCCCGTCGAGCGATTTGACGTCCGGCGCCAACTGGATCAGGTAGCCCGAGACGAAGCGCGCCGCCAGCTTCAGGTGGCGCAGCAGGTGGACGAGCAGCCAAGCCGAATCCCGGCACGAACCACGGCGCAGTGTCAGCGTCTCTTCCGGCGTCTGCACGCCCGGCTCCATGCGGATCACATAGGAGACGTGCTTGTGCACCAGGCGGTTGAGGTCGACCAGGAAGTCGACCGTGCCACGCTCGCGCCGGTCGACCTTGGCCAGCAGGGCGGCCAGTTCCGGCCCCGGCGGCGAGACTTCGAGATAGGGCTTCAGCTCGTGGGCGAGCTTCGGGTCATAGAGGAAGGGAGCGCGCTCGGCGACGCTCTCCAGGAAGAAGTCGAAGGGGTTGATGATCGCCATTTCGGCGATCAGATCGACCTCGACCGCGAATTCCCGGGTCTTCTCGGGGAAGACCACACGGGCGAGATAGTTGGACTGGGGATCCTGCTGCCAGTTCAGGAAATGCACTTCCGGCGTGATGCGCAGGGAATAGCCGGTCACCGGCGTCCGGCAGTGCGGCGCCGGGCGCAGACGGATGGTCTGCGGCCCCAGGTTGACCAGCCGATCGTAGTGGTAACTCGTCTTGTGATTGAGGGCCACCCTGATGGTCATGCTCGCTCCGAAAACGCGGTGGCAGAAGCCCCGACGCAAAAGGACAAAGGGATGAGGAGGTTGTTGTTCTGGTTGCCCCGATTGAACCCGATGTTGCGGGCGCCGTCGAGGGGTGAACGCATTTTGGGCAGCCGTACCCAAGCTCCCGCGCGGCTGCTCATACTTTCATCGGCAGGATCACCATGGGGATCCCCTTGAGGTGCAGGCGCCGCTGCACGGCCAGCGCCGTCTGGTTGTGCAGCATGCGGCTCAGCAGGTTGTCGTTGCCGAAAATGAGCTTCGAGGCGAAGAAGACCGCGTTCGGATAGTCCTCCACCACCTTCTCGGCCAGTTTGGCGAGCTGATAGACGGTATCGGTGCCATAGGTCGCGAAACTGGTGGCGGGCAGGCCACGGCGCTGGCAGTAGCGCACGAAATTGCCGAGCGAGGCTTCGACGTCGCCGGTCAGCCGGGCCAGTTCCTCGCTGCCGCGGAAGGACTCCGAATCGACCTCGCCGACCGAGAGGAAGAGGTAATTCTTGAAGTGGCCCGGGAACATGCGCCGCACCGCGAGCAGCGTGTGCATGCCGGCGCCGAAACTGCGCCCGACCATGAAGACGGCGGTGGGCAGCTTGGGATCGAGGGCCAGTTCCGCCTCCTCCGCGGTCGAGCGGGTGGTGGTGGCGAAAAGGGCGTCGATCTTGGCGATTTCCTTGGCCGTCTGGTCGTAGTGGCGGCGGATCACGAGGCCGAGGCCGATCACCAGGCTGGTGATGATCACCGTGAGCCAGCCGCCCTCGAAGAATTTCTCGGTCAGGGTGACGACCAGGATCGAGCCGGCGACGAAGAGCGCCAGCACGGCCTGGAACAGGCTCCAGCCGCTCGCCTCCGCCGTGCCGCGCTGGCGCCACCAATGGCGCGTCAGCCCGGCGAGGCAGAGGGTGAAAGTCAGGAACACGTTGATCGAATAGAGCACCACGAGGAGCGAGACCTGCCCCTTGGTGATCAACAGGAGCGCCAGCGCCGCGGCACCCATCAGCACGATGCCGTTCTGCGTCACCAGCCGGATCGAGAGATAGGCGAAGGCGTGCGGCACCCAGCGGTCCGCCGCCATATTGGCGAGCACGGCCGGCCCGCCCAGGAAGCCCGTATTGGCAGCGACGAAGAGGAGGCCCGCCGCCAGCACCATGACGACGAGCAGGATCGCGCCCTGCGCCGTCGAGCCGTCGCCGAACAGATGGCCCAGGATCGCGGTGAAGGTCGTGGCGTTCAGCGTCTCGCCCGGGACATGGCCGACGTCCCAGAGCAGATAGAGCAGGATCAGCCCGCCCGCGGTGACGGCGAGCGAGGTCGCCATCAGGGCCATGGTCCATTGCCCGGTGCGGACGCGCGGCTCGCGCAATATATGGACGTTGTTCGAAACCGCCTCGATCCCGGTATAGGTACCGGCGCCGAGCGAATAGGCCTTCAGCATCATGGAGGCGACGGCGATCCAGCCGATTTCGCCGGTCAACGCCCCGGTCTCGTGCAGGGTCGCGGGGACGAGATCGGGCAGGCGCTCGGCATGGGCGACAATGCCGGCCAGGATGAGCAGCAGATGGGTCGCCACGAAGCCGAGGAAGATCGGTACCAGGATCGCCAGCGGCTCCTTCATGCCGCGAAGGTTCAGCGCCATCAGGACCAGGATCACGACGACTTCGAGCGACAGCTTGGCGCCCTGGTAATCCGGCGGCAGCAGGCTGAACAGGGCGTCGACCCCGCTGGCGACCGAAATCGCGATGGTCAGCACATAGTCGACCATCAGGGCGGAGCCGGAGACCAGGCCGGCATGGGGCCCGAGCAGCGTCGTCGCCACCTTGTAGCCGCCCCCGCCCGAGGGGAAGAGCCGGATCACCTGGTTATAGGCGAGCGAGATGACAAAGACGGTGAGCGCCGTCATCAAGGCGATATAGAGGGCGAGATGGGTATGCTGGCCGAGCGCCAGGAAGGCTTCCTCAGGCCCGTAGTTGGCGGACGACAGACCGTCCGCCCCGAGCCCGACCCAGGCGAGAAAGGCCGCCAGCGCCATATGCTGCCGGGTCTCGCGGGCCAGCGGGTCCTTGGGTGCGCCGACGATGGCCCGATAGAACCGCCTGATCAATTGGCACCCACCCCAAGCAACCCCTGCCGGCAGTTTACACGGGCACGCCGTCGGGGGAAGGGGCGATGGGCTTGGGCGGCAGGGCGACCTCGCAGCGGGCAGGCTCGAACGCCGCTGGACAACCAGGTTCCTGTCACTACAATAACATCATGAAGATCAGCTTCGATCCAGCCAAGCGCCAAGCATGCCTGGCCGATCGGGGGCTCGACTTTGCGGATGCCCGCTACGTGTTTGCAGGGACGGTCGTCGAATGGCCGGACCTGCGGCGGGACTATCCGGAACGGCGCTTCGTCACGATCGGCCGGCTGGCGGGCCGTATGGTCGTGATCGCCTGGACGCCCACCGACGACGGCCGGCGCGTGATTTCCATGAGGAAGGCCAATGAAAGGGAACAAGCCCGCTTTGGGCAGCGACTTGAAGAAGCTGGACAGCCACCAGACCGGCCCTGACGAATATGAAGAAGTGCCGGAATTAGATGACGATTGGTTCGCCGCGGCGGATGTGAAGGTCGCCGGCCGGGTCGTCAACAAGGGCGGCCGGCCGAAGTCGGCACGGCCGAAGCGCCAAGTCACCCTGCGCCTCGACGCCGACATCGTCGACAAGGCCAAGGCTGACGGCCCCGGCTGGCAGAGCCGCATCAATGCCGCCCTGCGCGGCGCGTTCAAACTGGCGCGGTAAGGGCCTCAGGCCGATCCGGCTTCCAAGCCACGAGGCCTCAACAGGATAGGAGCAGCTAGAAATGAAGGCATTCGCAACGGAGATTTTTGAAGCCGTCCGCTGCGGAAGGCTCTCTGAGCCGTTTGATGCCAACGCGGTCAAGCGCGCGTGCCCAGGTTGGGCCAATCGTACATATCACGTATTTCTTGGTAAGCACGCTGTAGGAAATCCCGGCCACAATACCGAACTGTTTGCCCGCGTGAGTCCTGGTCTGTATCGCCTCCCAAATACGAAATAGGACTCTAACCCTGCTGGGAGCGGCGCCCCCCAGGCTCAGAGCAGCTTCTTGTAGCTGGGCCGCCACATGCGGGAGCGGATGTAGAGTTCCAGGTCTTCGGGTTCGGGCACCCGAGCCTGGCCTTCCTTGAAGATTTCGGCGGCGACCTTGACGGCGACCTGGACCGAAGCTTCGAGGATGCCGGAGAGCGGGGGATAGATCAGGCCGGCGTCGAGGTCGGCCTGGGTTACCTGCTCGGCGACGGCGCGGGCAGCCGTGATGAACATGCCGTCGGTCACCCGGTTCGCCTCGGTCGCATAGACCGCGAGCCCGATCGCCGGGAAGATATAGACATTGTTGCCCTGGCCGGGCACCAGCGTCTTGTCGCCGATCCGGACCGGCGGGAAGGGACTGCCGGAAGCGAAGATGGCCCGGCCTTCGGACCACTTATAGGCTTCTTCCGCCGTGCATTCGGCATGGCTGGTCGGGTTCGAATAGGGGAAGATGATCGGACGCTCGTTGATCCGCGCCATCGCCTCGATCACGTCCTGGGTGAAGGCCTTGGCCACGGCGGAGACGCCGATGATGCCGGTCGGCTTCAGCACTTCGACCGCCTGGGCGAAATCGCGGATCTGTTCGCCCTTGTGGGCGAAGGGGCGCTGGAAGGGGGCGAGGTCGTTGCGGTCGGCGACGACGAGGCCGTTGATGTCGTAGAGGTGGCAGCGCGCCCGCGCTTCTTCGAGCGGCAGGCCCGCCTGATGCATCACCTGGGACAGCAGGTTGGCGATGCCGGTGCCGGCCGAACCGGCGCCGAGGAAGA
>JAYSCC010000040.1:0-12102 GCA_041915065.1 Zavarzinia sp. | reverse complement strand
AATGGCGCAAGGAAGCCGCCACCATGAAGCCGAGACCGACGGCCAAGCCGGTCACCACCAGCCAGAGCAGGGCCCCGCGGAAACGCCGGGTCGCGGCCGGCCGCTTGGCCCGGTTCAGCCGGCGCACCAGGACGGCGAAGGGCCGCGCCACCACGGCCGGGGGCGACGCCCGGCGGCGCGGCCACAGGCGGTCGATCATCAAGGCGGCGAGGGCCGGGCCGGCCGGCTGCACGGCGAACCAGTGGACGAATGCGTCGAGCACCCCTGCCCGCCCCTTCCGCGATCCGATAGAATGCCGCCCGATTACGGAGGGGCCGGGGGGCGTCGTCAAGTGTCCGGAGTTCGTCGATGCGCCGCCTGATGCTGATCCTGCCGGCGGCGCTGCTACTGATCGCCGGACTCGGCTACGGCGCCGCCTGGACCGCGCACCGCCTGCATTGGCTGGCGCCGGGCGACGATCCCTGGGGCCGGCTCGACCTCGACGCGGCACCGGGCTGGTTCACTCGCTCGCAATTGCTCGCCCTGACCGAGGACCCCGTGGCCTGTTTCGCGACCCTGCGCGCCGGCCATGTCACCTTCGAGGCGATCCCGGACGAGCCGATCATCGACGGCTGCGGCTTCGCCGACGCGCTTCGCTACGCGGGCGAAAAGGCGCGTTTCAAGGCGCCGGTCGTGCTGACCTGCGCCATGACCGCGGCCTATGTCCTGTTCGAGCGCCAAGTCCTGCAACCGGCGGCGGAACGCGAGCTGCGCAGCCGGATCACCGCGGTCGAGGATTGGGGCACCTATAATTGCCGCAACATCGGCCGGGAAGAGGGCCGGCGGCGCAGCGAGCACGCCAAGGCCAATGCGATCGACCTCGCCGGTTTCACCACGGCGAGCGGCCGGCGCGTCACCGTCGCGGCGGATTGGGGCAAGGGCGATGCCGGCGGACGCTTCCTCCGTACCCTTCGCGACGGCGCCTGCCGCTGGTTCAAGGTCGTGCTGGGGCCCGATCACGACCCCACCCATCACGACCACCTGCATCTCGACATGGGGCCTTTCGACGCCTGCCGTTGAGGAAGCGCAGGGCCGATTTCCCTTCGCCGCCGGTGCCGCGCGGGTTAGGGTCTCGGCAACAGAAGAAGAGTGGAACCGTGCGCGCCCTGCTTGCCCCCTCCTTGATTGCTTTCGTCCTCGTCCTCGCGGCCTGCGCCAAGCCGGCACCGCCCGCCGGCCCGGACCGTGCGGCGGAAGCCCGTGCCGCCTTCGGCGATCAGCTCGAAGCCTATCAGGGCAAGCCTTTCGCCGAGCTGGTGACGAGCTACGGCGAGCCGACGACCAAGAAACCCGCCTCGGACGGCGGCACCGTGGCCGTCTGGTCGCGCCGCGGCAATGCGATCGTCGACGGCAAGGAGATCGTGCAGGACTGCGACGTCACCGCCTTCGTCGACCAGAAGGGTATCGTCTCCGGCATCGTGGCGGGCGGCAGCACCCTGTTCTGTGCCCGGAGCTTCGTGCCCACCCGGCGCGAGGCCCCGGCGCAGAGCCCGCTCTATTCCGGCCCGAGCGTCGGCGGGTCGAGCGACTCGACAGCCCTGCCCGGCGCCCACGGCGCCCTGCCGCCGCCGTTCTGAGCGCATCCGACCAAAGGGCGGGTTGCGAAGACCGGCCCGCCCCGCCTAGGCTCGGCTGCAAACAAGGGGCGAAGACCCGTCCAGGAAACAGGCCGTGCTGATCGCGTTTCTGACCGACATCCATTCCAACCGGGAAGCCTTCTCGGCCTGCCTCGCCCATGCCGAGGCGAAGGGCGCGCAGAAATTCGTCTTCCTCGGCGATTACATCGGCTATGGCGCGGATCCGGAATGGACCGTGCAGACCATCATGGAGCGGGTCGCCAAGGGCGCCGTCGCCATCCGCGGCAATCACGACGACGCCGCGACCGGCGGCGTCGGCGGCATGAACAGCAATGCCGCGGCGGCGATCGAATGGACCCGGGGCCATCTTTCCCGTGATTCCCGCCGCTTCCTCGACGCCCTGCCGATGACGGTGATCGACGACGACCGCCTCTATGTCCATGCCGACGCTTCGGCGCCCGACCGCTGGATCTATGTGATCGACGGCGAGAGTGCCCGCCACAGCCTGGAAGCGGCGGAGACGCGGCTGGTCTTTTCGGGCCATGTCCATGTCCCCGGGATCTACGGCCTCTCCGGCCTCGGCAAGCTGACGCCGTTCCAACCGACGCCGGGCATCGCCGTGCCCTTGCTGGCGCAACGCCGCTGGCTCTGCCTGATCGGCTCGGTCGGCCAGCCCCGGGACGGCAATCCGGCCGCGGCCTATGCCCTCTACAATACTTTCACGGCCGAGATCACCTTCCAGCGCGTGCCCTATGACGTCGAGGCGGCGGCGCAGAAGATCCGCGACGCCGGCCTTCCCAGCGGCCTCGCCTCCCGTCTGTTCGCCGGACGCTGATCGTGGCGGCCAGGATCGAGACGGGCCGCGTCATCGACGGTTTCCTGGTCGATTCCCAGATCCACCGGGGCGGCATGGCGACCCTGTGGTCGGTCCGCCACGACGCCTATCAGTTCCCGCTGATCATGAAGGTGCCGCGCCTCGCCGAGGGCGAAGACCCGGCGGTGATCGTCGGCTTCGAGATGGAGCAGATGATCCTGCCGCGCCTTTCGGGCGTGCATGTGCCGCGCTTCATCGCCGCCGGCGACTTCAAAACCACGCCTTATATCGTGATGGAGCGGATCGACGGGCCGACCCTGCACAAGCGCCTGCCCGACCTGCCCCTGCCGCCCGCCGAAGTGGCCGACATCGGCGCCAGGGTGGCGACCGCGCTCGACGCCCTGCACCGCCAGCAGGTGATCCATCTCGACGTCAAACCCTCCAACATCATGGTCCGGCCGACGGGCGAGATGGCGCTGGTCGATTTCGGCCTGTCGCGCCACCTGCAACTGCCCGACCTGATGGACGAGGAATTCCGCGTGCCCTACGGCACCGCGCCCTATATGGCGCCGGAACAGATCCTGGGCCAGCGCTCGGAACCGCGCAGCGATCTCTTCTCGCTCGGCGCGCTCATGTATTTCTTCGTCACCGGGATCCGGCCCTTCGGCGACCCGCAGGGCATGAAGGGCTTGAAGAAGCGCCTGTGGCGCGATCCCGTGCCGCCGCGCGGCATCAAGCCGGAATGCCCGCCCTGGCTGCAGGAGATCATTCTCCGCTGTCTCGAAGTCAATCCGGCACTGCGCCACCCGACCGCGGCCCAGCTCGCCCTCGACCTGCGCAACCCGGGCCAGGTGCAGTTGACCGCAAGGGCAGAACGCCTGGAACAGGACGGGTTCTTCACCGCCTGGCGCCGCCGGCTCGAGGTCGACCAGCTCCTCCATGTCGAGAAGCCGTCGGGCGATGCCCCGATCGTCATGGTGGCGATCGACCCCGCGACCCAGTCCGACGCCGTGGCTGACGCCATGCGGGCCAATGTGCGCCACACCATGTCGGCCATGCCGAACGCCCGCCTCGCCTGCGTCAACGTCCTCAAGCTGCGCCGCATCGGCATGGATTCGACCCTCGACGAAGAGGGCGAGAACAAGCACATGCAGCGCCTGATCGAGCTTCGCCACTGGGCCCGGCCGCTCGGCCTCGGCGAGGGCCAGGTGACCTACCATGTCCTCGAGGCGGTCTCGCCCGCCGCCGCGATCCTGGACTTCGCCCGCTCCAACCACATCGACCAGATCGTGATGAGCGCCCGCGCCCGCTCGACCATGCGGAGCCTGCTCGGCTCCGTCTCGGGCGAAGTGGCGGCCGAGGCGCCGTGCAGCGTCACCGTGGTGCGCACGCGGGGCGACGGCGAGGGCGGCGAGGATTAGGGCTTATTCCACGGCAAGCCGTGGCTCATCCACGGCGCTCGGCGCCTGGCGAAGCTCGCGGGTAATCTCCACCAGGTGGTCCATCACGGCGCGGACGCGGGGGGCGCGGCGAAGGTCCGGATGGACCACGAGCCAGAGATCCCGCGCCGCCGCCGGCCCCTCGGCCAAGCAGACCAGATCCGCCGCCGGATCGGCCAGGACATGGGGCAGCGCGCCGAGCCCGAGGCCGGCCCGCACCCCGGCCACGATGGCCGAGAGGTCGTTGGCCATGAGCCCCACCGGCAGTTCGCCCGCGAGGTCTCGCAGCCAGCGCTGCTGTGGCACTTCCGCCAATTCGTCGTCATAGCCGATATAACGCCGCCGGTCCGGCGGCGTGCGCTCGACATAGTCGCGCCGGCCATAGAGACCATAGGCGAGACCGCCGACCCGCCGCGCCACCAGCCCGTCGCCTTCCGGCGGCAACAGGCGGAGCGCCAGATCGACCTCGCGCCGGGCCAGATTCGAGGCCGCGGCGGCGCCGACCAGATCGATCGCCAGCCCGGGGTGCCGGTCGAGCAACGGGCCGAGCCGTGGCATCAGCCAGAGCGCACCGAGGGCGGGCGGCACGCCGATCCGGACCGTGCCCTCGATGCCTCGGCCGGCGCCGTCCGCTTGCCGCTCGAAGGCCAGGACCGCCGCCTCGACCGCCTCCAGCCGCCCGGTCAGCGCTTCGCCGTCCGCGGTCAGGCGATAGCCGCGCGGCAGGCGGTCGAACAGCTTCAAGGCGAGCCGCGCCTCGAGCGCCGCGATCCGCCGTGCCACCGTCGTATGGTCGGTGCGCAGCGCCCGCGCCGCCGCCGACAGGCTGCCGCCGCGGGCCAGGGCCGCGAAGAAGCGAAGGTCGTCCCAATCGTCCATCTGCGCAATATCGCACAGATAAAGCGCGAGTATCCCGAATTCCTGAGCAGAGGGTCCGCACCTAGGGTTCCGCCCGCCAGAACCGCAGGAGAAACCCATGCCCCTCGTCATTTCCATGGCCGCCCATGGCGGCGCCGACGTCTTGCAGGCCCGCGACATCGCGGTGCCGCCGCCCGGCCCCGGCGAAGCCCGCGTCGTCCAGGCCGTTGCCGGGGTCAATTTCGTCGACATCTATCACCGGACCGGCCTCTACCCCGTGCCCGGCCTGCCCGCCGTGCCGGGGGTCGAAGGCGCGGGCGTGGTCGAGGCCATCGGGCCGGGGGTCGAGGGCCTTCGCCCCGGCGACCGGGTCGCCTATGCCGGCCTGCCCATCGGCGGCTATGCCGAAGTGCGCAACCTGCCGGCCTCCCGCCTGCTGGCGCTGCCCGCCGGCATCGCCGTCGCGACCGCGGCCGCCGCCATGCTGCGCGGCTTGACCGCCCATATGCTGCTGCATCGGGTGGTCAGGGTCGGGCCGGGCAGCACCCTGCTGGTCCATGCCGCGGCTGGCGGCCTCGGCCTGCTCCTCACCCAATGGGCGAAGCGCCTGGGGGCGCGGGTGATCGGCACGGTCGGCAGCGAAGAAAAGGCCGCGCTCGCCCTCGCCCATGGGCTCGACCATGCGATCCTCCACCGCGAACAGGATTTCGTCGCCGAGACCCGCCGCCTGACCGACGGCCGCGGCGTCGATGTCGCCTATGACGGCATCGGCGGCGACACCCTGATGCGGACGCTGGACGCGGTCGCGCCCTTCGGCACCGTGGCCAGCGTCGGCCAGGCCGGCGGGCCGATCCCGGCCTTCGCCGTGACCGACCTCGGCCCCCGGCGCTCCCTGGCCCTCGCCCGGCCCAGCGTCTTCGCCTATGCCGCCGACCTGCCGTCCTACCGCGCCGCCGCCGACGCCCTGTTCGCCGCGATCGAGGACGGGATGCGGGTCACCGTGGGCGCCGAATTCCCCCTGGCCCGGGCCGCGGACGCCCAACGCGCCCTGGAAGCCGGCCGTACCACCGGCTCGATCCTGTTGCGGCCTTGAGACGGGTCTCGGGGGAGGGATCTCCCCGCCCCCGACATAATGCATAAATCAGAAATAATAACTTTCTAGACGGGCCATTTTTGACGGAAACGAAACACCCTACCTTCTCTCCATCAGGCCGCCGCGGGTGGCCGACAGGGGAGAAAAGACATGATCGAACTTCGTCCTTACAAGACACTCGGCGGTGCCGACCACGGCTGGCTGAAGGCCAAGCATCACTTCTCCTTCGCCAATTACTATGATCGCGAACGCCTCGGCTGGGGCTCGCTGCTGGTCTGGAACGACGATACGATCCAGCCCGACACCGGCTTCCCGACCCATTCGCACGCCAACATGGAAATCATCACCTATGTCCGCAAGGGCGCCATCACCCACCGGGACAGCCTGGGCAACGAAGGCCGCACCGAGGCGGGCGACGTGCAGGTAATGTCGGCCGGCACCGGGATCAGCCACTCGGAATACAACCTGGAGCCGGAAGACACCCAGATCTTCCAGATCTGGATCAACCCGACCAGCCGCGGCAAGGCGCCGTCCTGGGGCGCCAAGCCCTTCCCCAAGGGTGACCGCTCCGGCCGCTTCGTGACCCTGGCCAGCGGTTTCGCCGAAGACGCCGATGCCCTGCCGATCCGGACCGACGCCCGCGTGCTGGGCGCCAGCCTGAAGGCGGGCGAGAGTGTCACCGTCGATCTCGACGCCGCCCGCCACGCCTATCTGGTGCCGGCGGCCGGCAAGGTCCGGGTCAACGAGGTCACCGTGGCGGCCCGCGACGGCGCCGCCATCACCGGCCTCGACAAGATCGAGGTCACGGCGATCGAGGATGCCGAAGTGGTCCTGGTCGACGCTGCGTAATCCATCCTGTCCCGGCCGCGGTACGGCCGGGACATTCTTCACGAGGGGGACTAGAGATGACGAAGATCCTGGGTATTTCCGGCAGCCTGCGCCGCGGCTCCTTCAACACCGCCCTGCTGCACGCGCTGGCCCAGCACCTGCCCGAGGGTGTGACGCTGGAGATCGCGACCCTGCACGGCATTCCGCTCTATGACGGCGACCTCGAAAGCGCGGAGGGGATCCCGCCCGCGGTCACGGCGCTGGCCGAGAAGATCCAGGCGGCGGACGGGGTGATCCTGTCGACGCCGGAATACAACAACGGCATTCCCGGCGTGTTCAAGAATGGGATCGACTGGCTGTCGCGCGGCGGTGTCGCCTGCGGCAAGCTGTTCGCGGGCAAGAAGGTGGCGATCATGGGCGCCTCGCCGGGCGGTTTCGGCACCATCATGGCCCAGGCCCATTGGCTCCAGGTCATGCGGGCGCTGGGCATGCAGCAATGGGCCGCCGGGCGTCTCCTGGTTTCGCGCGCCGGCCAGGCCTTCGGCCCGGACGGCGCCCTTTTGGACCAGGCGGTGGCGGCCCAGCTCGGCCCCTATGCGGCGGGCTTCGCCGCCTTCATCGCCGACTGAGGTTCGGCCGCGGCGGGGCGCCCGGTGGAGAACACCAGGCCCCCGTCGTCGAGCGCGCCGTAGCGCAGCGTGACGATGTCGAGCGCATAATTCTGATAGAGCCGCCACGGCCGCTTCGAGCCTTGGCGCGGAAACTCGGCCAGCGAGCGCTGGAAATAGCCCGACGTCAGGTCGATGAAGGGAATCGGCGTCACCGACGGGTCCTTCATCTCGGGCACCACCTTTGTGTAACCCGCCTTGTCCATGTGGTTCAGCAGGCGGCAGACATATTCGGCCGAGAGATCCGCCTTCAGCGTCCAGGAGGCGTTTGTGTAACCGAAGGCGACCGCCATGTTGGGGATGCCGCTGAACATCACGCCCTTGTAATTATAGGACTTCGGCACCTCGACCGGTTTGCCGTCGACCGTGAGCGACATGCCGCCGAGGAACAGGAGCTTCAGCCCGGTCGCGGTGACGATCAGGTCGGCATCGAGGTCCTTGCCGGATTTCAGGCGGAGGCCGGTTTCCGTGAAGCTCTCGATCTGGTCGGTGACGACCGAGGCCTTGCCCTCGCGCAGCACATGGAACAGGTCGCCGTCCGGCACCAGGCAGACGCGCTGGTCCCACGGCTTGTAGCTCGGGGTGAAGTGGCGCATGTCGAAGTCGGGCCCGAGGTCCTTCTTCGCCATCTTCACCAGGTTCGCCTTCACCTGTTCCGGGCGCCAGCGCGACATGTTGTAGAAGAACATGGTGAGCAGCACGTTCTTCCAGCGTGCCAGCCAATAGGCGAGCTTGCCCGGCAGATTGCGGCGCAGCCAATTGGCCAGCCCATCCTGCCCCGGACGCGAGACGACATAGGTCGGCGAGCGCTGAAGCATGGTGACATGGGCCGCGGTCTTGGCCATTTCCGGCACCAGGGTGACCGCGGTGGCGCCCGAGCCGATCACCACGACGCGCTTGCCGGCATAGTCGACATCGTCGGTCCATTTCTGGGGATGGACGATCCGGCCTTTGAAGCGCTCGACACCCGGGAAATCGGGCGTGTAACCACCTTCGTAATTATAATAGCCGCTGCACATGTAGAGGAAATTGCAGGTGAATTGCAGCCGCTCGCCGGTACCGGCTCGTTCAGCCTCGACCGTCCAGGCCGAATCGGCACTCGACCAGGAAGCCGACTTCACCTTGAGGCCGAAACGGATCTTGCGGTCGATACCGCCTTCCCGCGCCACCTCGTTCACATAGTTCAGGATCGAAGGGCCGTCGGCGATCGCCTTCGCCGCCGTCCAGGGCTTGAAGGAATAGCCGAGCGTATACATGTCGGAATCGGAGCGGATGCCGGGATAGCGGAACAGGTCCCAGGTGCCGCCGATCCGCTCGCGCGCTTCGAGGATCGCGTAGCTCTTGCCCGGGCAATGGTCTTGCAAATGATGCGCGGCCCCGATGCCGGACAGGCCGGCGCCCACGATCAGCACGTCGAAATGCTCAGCCGCCATTTCTCTCCCCCACTTGCCGGCCGGTTCCGGCCTTCGTTGTCCCTTCACTATAGCGGGGACGACGCAGGAGAAAATGACAATAATTCACATTACTGTCAGCAAGCCTCAGCCGCGGGGGCGCGGCCGCCAGTCCGCCGGGGCCATTTCGAAGCCGGCAAAGTCGAAGCCGGGCGCCACGGTGCAGCCGACCAGGCTCCAACGGCCGAGGGAGACGGCGGTCTGCCAGGCCCGCGCCGGCACCACGACCTGGGGATGCTGGCCGAGGTCGATCTCCGGCCCCAGGTGATAGCCGGCGAGGTCATGGCCGTCGGGCGAAACGGTGAGGGCGAGCGGCGCGCCGGCATACCAGTGCCAGACCTCGACCGCGTCGATCCGGTGCCAGGCCGACAATTCGCCGACCTTGAGCAGGTAATAGATCGCGGTCGAGGCCGCCCGTCCGGGCCCCGCGTCCCGGAAAGTCTCGCGGTAGTGGCCGCCTTCCGGATGGGGCTGGAGGGCGAGGCGGGCGATCACCTCGGCCGCGGTCAGATCCGCCCTCACACCGGATCCTGCGGCACGGTCGCCAGGAAGGACGGGCGTTCGGCCGCGACCGCGAACCAAGCCGCCAGCGCCGGCCGGCCGTCGCGCCAACTGTCGGACGAGAAGCGGAAATCGAGATAGCCGAGGGCGGCCATCACGGTGATCTGGCCGATGTCGAGCGCCGGGCTGAAGCCGGGCGCCAGCGCCTCCAGCGCGTCGAGGCCGCGGGTCACCGCGCGCTTCTGGCGGGCGATCCATTCGGCCGAGCGGAGCTCCTGCGGCCGCCGGCCTTCAAGCAGGCAGGCGACAGCGGCATCGAGAATACCGTCCGCCAACGCCTGGAGCCTCAGGACCTGCCAGCGCCCCGGCCCGTCGGCCGGGATCAGGCGCGGCCCGCCGTGCTGGTGGTCGAGATAGTCGAGGATCACCGGGCTGTCGAACAGCACCTCGCCGTCGGGCAGCGTGAGCGCCGGGACCTTGCCGAGCGGATTGGTGGTGGCGATATCGGTATCGGCCGCCCAGACATTGGTCGGATGCAGCTCGAAACGCGGGAAGAGCCCGGTCTCGAGCGCGAAGATCATCACCTTCCGCACATAGGGCGAGGTGGGGGAGAAGCGGAGGACGAGCTTGCTCACCGGAAATTGTCCTTGGCCTTGCGGGTCGCGGCGAAGACGGTGATCGGATCGGCGCCGGACATATGCATGGCCCGGGCGAAATCCGGCACGTCGGCGCGCAGGAAGGGATTGGTCGCCAGTTCGACCGCGATCGTGGTCGGCACCGTCGGCTCGTTCAGGCGGCGGGCGGCATGGACCGAAACTTCGCGCACCTGGAGTGCGGCATTCTCGGGATCGACCGAGCGGGCGAAGCGGATGTTCGATTCGGTATATTCATGGGCGCAATAGACCAGCGTATCGCCCGGCAGGTCGGCCAGCTTGTTCAGGGACGACCACATCTGGGCCGGCGTGCCCTCGAACAGGCGGCCGCAGCCGGCGGCGAACAGCGTGTCGCCGACGAAGACTGTCTTGGCCTTCTCGAACCAATAGGCGATATGGCCGGCGGTATGCCCCGGCACGTCGAAGACATGGCCGGCCTCGGCCCCCAGCATCACCGTGTCGCCCTCCGAAACCGCGCGGTCGATGCCGGGGATGCGATCCGCCTCGCGCGCGGGGCCGACGATGGTCAAGCCGTAGCGGGCCTTCAGCTCGAGATTGCCGCCGACATGATCGAAGTGGTGGTGGGTATTGAGGATCAGCGACGGCCGCCAGCCCAGGCGGTCCAATTCGGCCGCCACGGCTTCCGCATCCGCGGGATCGACGATCGCCACCGTGCCGGTCGCGCGGTCGCGCACCAGCGGCACGTAATTGTCGGAGAGGCACGGGAGGAGATGAATATCGAACATGGTCATGACTTCAGTATAGGCAGAACCGCGAGGATCGGCCACGATGCCGGCGCCCGGACAAGATGAAATGCGGTTGGACGTCCTCGAATTTCGCAGCTTCTACGACAGCCCGCTCGGTGCCGTCACGCGCCGTCTGCTGCGCCGCCGCCTGCGCGAGCTGTGGCCGGACCTCAAGGGGCGGACGGTGCTCGGCCTCGGCTATGCCACGCCCTATCTGCGCCCGTTCCGCGACGAGGGCACCCGCGTGATCGCCCTGATGGCTGGGGCCCAAGGTGTCACTCGCTGGCCGCGCCGTGGCCCGGCCGCCGTCGCCCTGACGGAAGAGACGCTGCTGCCGCTGGCCGACGGTTCGATCGACCGAATCATTCTGGTTCACGAACTCGAACTGGCGACCGACCTGCGCCCGCTGCTGCGCGAGATCTGGCGCGTGCTGGCGCCGGAAGGCCGCATTCTCGCCGTGGTGCCGAACCGGCGCGGCATCTGGGCCCGGATCGACAACACGCCCTTCGGCGCGGGCCAGCCCTTTTCGGCCGGCCAGATCGAGAGCGTGCTGCGCGCCGCCATGTTCGAGCCGCAGCGCGTGGTGCCGGCGCTCTATCTGCCGCCGACGCGGCGCCGCTTCCTGATCCGCACCGCCCCCTTCTGGGAACGCATCGGGGCGCGCTGGTGGCCTGGTTTCGCCGGCCTGCTCGTGGTCGAGGCGGCCAAGAGCCTCTATGCCCTGACCCCGCCGGGCGAGCGGGTGACAGCGCGCCTGAAGGCCCTGGCCCCGGCGGCCAAGGCCGCAGCCTGGCGGGACAGCCACCGGGACTGACCCTGCCTCACTCGGCCTGGGCCGGGGCGAGCGGCGCGGCGTCGAGCACCTGATTGCCGATCTTGGTCGCGATCCGAGCCAGCACCAGGGCGCGCAGCGTCGGTTCACCCAGGTTGCGCACGGCTTCGAGGGCCGCCCCGGCGTTCCCCGCGGCGAGCTGGGCCAACGCCATATTGGCGGCGCCGATTTCGCGATTGTCCGTGCTCTGCACGTCGGCGACCGCCCGGGTGACAGCATCGACATTGCCCGAATCGGCGAAGACAGAGGCCAGTTCGAGGGCGACATCCTCGCGTTCTGGCGATTCGATCATGCGGCCGAGGGCGGCGAAGGCGCCGTTCACGTCGCCGTTCCGCGCCATGCGCTCGGCGATGGTACCGATCGCCGACTGCCGCGTCTGCTGGCCGGTGATGGCATCGACGACGGCGAGCGCCAGGGCGATGTCGCTGCCGTCGGCAGCGCCTTCGACCAGGACCTGAAGCGCGGCGTCGCGCACCTGGGCGTCCTGGATCTCGCCCGCGACCGCCTGCGCCTCGGTCAGGCGGCCGGCGCCGACCAGGGCCACGGCAGCGCCGCGGAGCGCCAGGTCGCGCACGCCGATATCGGCCAGGCCGCGCGCCCATT
>JAYSCC010000039.1:0-12514 GCA_041915065.1 Zavarzinia sp. | reverse complement strand
GATAGGCCGGCACCCCGGCCGCCTCGGCCAGGTGGCGATATTCGATGTCGAGCTCGACCAGCGTCTCCGAATGTTCCGAGACGAAGGCGACAGGTACGACGACCAGGCCGCAGCCGTCCCGCCCGGCGCAGGCGATCTCGTCCTCGGTATAGGGACCGATCCATTCGAGCGGGCCGACCCGGCTCTGATAAGAGACCACCCAATCGAGATCCGGCCGGTTCAAGGCGCGCGCCACCGCCTTGGCCGTCGCCTCGACCTGGACCTGATAAGGATCACCAGCGGCGACCACCTTCTTGGGCAGGCCATGAGCGGAGAACAGGATGCGCAGGCGCTGCCCTGGGTTGGCATCGAGCACACGGGCAATCGCCTGGGCCTGGGCCTGGACGAAACCCTGTTCGACCGGATAGCAGCACACGGTCGAGGCCCGCGCCGTGACCCCGGCCTTTTCCGCCACGGCCTGCCATTCCTTCAGGGAGGAGGCTGTGGTGGTGGTCGAGAACTGGGGGTAGAGCGGCAGCAGGACGACCTGATCCGGGCCATAGGCGGCCACCGCCTTGGCGACATCGGCGGCCCGCGGGTGCCAATAGCGCATGACGACGAAGACTTTGACCTTCATGCCGAGCTCGAAAGCTTCGAGCGCCGACGTGAGTGCCTGGCCCTGCGCCTCGGTCAGGGGCAGCAGGGGCGACCGGCCGCCGATCTTCTCGTAGATCGCGGCGGCCGTTGGTGCCCGTTTCCCCGAGATCATGCGCGCCACAAACCAGCGGAGCGGCTGGGGCAGGCGGATGATCGCCGGGTCGGAGAACAGATTGAACAGGAACGGCTTCACCGCGGCCGGTGAATCCGGCCCGCCCAGGTTGAACAGGACGACGGCGAGCCTCGAGGTCACGGCGTCCAGCTCCGGATGCGGCGAGCCAGGGCGGCAACGTGCTCGGGCGGCGTCTCCGGCACCACGCCGTGGCCCAGATTGAAGACGAAACGCTGCGGCCCGAGGGTCGAGAGCAATTCGTCGACGCCGCGTTCCAGGGCGGCACCGCCAGCAACCAGCAGGAGGGGATCGAGATTGCCCTGGACGACGGCACCGGGCTGTACCCGGTCACGCACGAAGGCGAGGGGCACGGCGGCATCGATGCCCACCGCCTCGACCCCTGTCGCGGGCGCCAGCTCGGGCAGCATGGCACCGATCCCCTTGGCGAAGCCGATCACCGGGACATGGGGGAAACGGGCCTTCAGCGCGGCCCGGATGCGCGCGATCGGGGCGAAGACCCAGCGCCGCATCTCCGCCTCCGGCAGTGAACCAGCCCAGGTGTCGAAGATCTGTATCGCCTCGGCGCCGGCTTCGACCTGCGCCGCCAGATAATCGATGGTCACCTCGGTCACGAGGTCGATCAGGCGGCCGAAGCCTTCGGGATCGCGGTAAGCCCAGAGGCGGGCCGGTTTCTGGTCCGACGTGCCCTGGCCCGCGACCATATAGGTGGCGACCGTCCAGGGTGCCCCGGCGAAACCGATCAGGGCGACATCGCCCGGCAGGCGCTTCGCGAGCATCCGGACCGTCTCATAGACGGCGCCGACCTTGTCGTGGAAACCTTCCCGAGTCAGGCGGTCGATGCCGGCTCCATCGGTCACCGGATCGAGCCTCGGCCCTTCGCCTTCGACGAAGCGCACGCGCTGGCCGAGACCATGGGGCACCAGAAGGATGTCGGCGAACAGGATGGCGGCATCCATGCCGAAACGATCGATCGGCTGCAGCGTGACGGCGCAGGCCTTTTCGGAATCGAGGCAGAAGGCGACGAAATCCGGTGCCGTCGCCCTGACCGCTCGATATTCGGGCAGATAGCGCCCGGCCTGGCGCATCAGCCAGAAGGGCGGCCGGTCGACAGCTTCGCCGTTCAGAGCCTTCAGGAAGCGCTTCGATTTTACCGACAGGGGCTCCGCCAATTTCTAACCTATATATGAATCTTAAGATTGTAGTGGTGAGTGGATGCCTGTGGATGACGGGGATTGCCGTCTCGCCCCGATTTTTCCCCAGATCCGCCCGTGGGTGGTTGTTCCGTCTCTTCAGTAGTGGCTAATTCGGTGCGAGTCGAGGCTTCCGCATGGTTTCGGCAGCGGGAATTCCGGGGATAAGATTCCGGCACCGCCGTCGAGCGCCGCAGGCATCGAGTTCGTCCACAGGCTGGCGACGAAACAGTCCCCCAGGGAGGGAACGGTTGATCGAAGAACCCATCGAAACCGAAGGTGATGCTGGACTTCCGGAATCGGCCGAGTCGTCCCAGCAATCCACGTTATCCACAGGCGAGGGGACGAAGCGGCTGCATCTCTATCTGGTCTCGGACGCGACCGGCGAGACCCTGAGCTCGGTCGCCAAGGCGGCCATGTCGCAGTTTCCCGATGTCGCCGCCCATCTCCACGTCTCCTTCATGGTCAGGACAAGGGCGCAGATCGAACGCGCGCTCGACATGGTGAAGGCGAGCGGCGGAATCATTCTCTATACCCTGGTCAATGCCGATCTCCGTATCGCCATCGACGAGGGAGCGCTGGCCCGCCACGTTCCGGTGATCAATGTGCTCGATCCGGTGATCCAGGGCCTGGCTGCGTTCCTGGGGATTCAGGCTCACGCGGTGCCCGGGCGTCAGCACGCCCTGGACGCCGAATACTTCCGCCGCATCGAGGCGATGAATTTCGCCCTCGCCCATGACGACGGGCAGAGTGCCCAGGGCCTGCACGAGGCGGATGTCGTCCTGGTCGGGGTGTCCCGCACTTCGAAGACACCGACCTCGATCTACCTCGCCAATCGCGGCATCAAGGCGGCGAACGTCCCGGTGGTGCCCAATTGCCCGCTGCCGCCGGAACTGTTCGAGCTGACCGGGCCCCTGGTTGTCGGTCTCACCACTTCGGCCGAACGCTTGCTCCAGGTTCGGCGCCACCGCATGTTGCTGCTCGGGCGGAGCGACAACAGCGACTATGTCGATGTCGAGGCGATCAATCGTGAGTTGACCGATGCCCGCCGTCTCTTCGTCAAGCACGGCTGGCCGGTGATCGACGTCTCGCGCCGCTCGATCGAAGAGACTTCGGCCGCGATCCTCAACCTCTATTACGACCGGCTGAACCTGATGTGAGGGCTCAGAGCGGGCGGGCCCAGACGAAGGGCAGGGCCGCCGGCAAGTCGGCACCCGGATCCTCGCCGCCGTCGGCGACCGGGACCTTGACGATCCATTCGTCGACGATCTCGAGCCAGGGCTGGCGCAGCAGGCGGTCGGCATCGCTCCGCATATGGCCGCGGGCCGGCGCCGCCCTGGCGAAATCGACCCGGTAGAGCACGATCGGGGCATCCCTGGCGTCGCGCAGCACGACATAGGGCGCCTCGTCGGCAGCACCGAAGGCCTTGGCGGAACGGACCAGCCGCGCGGCATCGTCGCGGTCCAAGCGGATCAGCAGGTATTGGGTGATGATCTGGCCGTCGTCCAGGAGGGTGATGCGGCAATCGTCCTGGTTGGCCAGCAGCACGGTGAAGCGCGTGCCCGCCGTAGTGAGGAGCTGGGTCGCCATCGCCGCGGCGGATTTCCGCCCCGAGGCATTGGCCGGGAAGCCGTAGTATTCGTAATATTTGGCTTCGAGGGCATCGACGTAATCTTCGCCCCGTTCGAACAGGCGGCGCTCGATATAGCCGAGGTCCATGGCGAGATCGCGGATCGCGTTGTCGGTCAGGCGCTCGATCTTCACATGGGCGTGGGATAGTTGCGGGGCGGTGCCCGGCGCCGTCCGCTCCGCCAGCAGGGCGTAGTCGATCGGCAGCAGCTTGCGCAGCAATTCGTCACTCTCGTTCGAGGCGAGGTCGAGATGCTGCGGCTCGATCTGCTCGATCACCACGTCGGAACAGAGATTGCGCAGGTTCTGCGCCGTGACCCGGTTCGATTTGCGCAGGCGGAAATGCTTGATCAGGCTCTCCGGCATCGGCTCGTCGAGCAGGATGATGAAGGCGGTCGCTTGGTGGCGCTGTTCGCCACGCGGCACGGCACTGCCCGGCACGATCGAGGTGCGCGGCAGGAAGGGATAGGGTTTCCGCGCCCGGACGAAGGCGAAATAGCTCTCGATCAGGGAATAGCCGAGCAGGAATTCCGTCAGCCGGTCGCGTGCGGCGACGAAGAGATCCCGGGCCGGCCCTTGGGCCGGCGTCAGCCGTTGCAGCTCGGAAATATCGCTCATGCCCGGTCCGCTGTCGTGGCGCCCGTTGCAAGGGCGGCCGAAACTGTCCATAGAGATAACATGTCGATCTCCGCCTCCCCAAGTACCGAAGCAGCAGCCCCCCTGCTACCGGCGAACAGGGCGATCGTGCTCGCCTCCGCGAGCCTCTCGCGCCGCCGCCTGTTCGAAGCCGCCGGGATTCCCGTCGCGATCGAGGCCGCCAACATCGACGAGACCGAACTGAAACGCTCGATGGCGGCAGATCATGTGCCGCCGCGCGACATGGCCGATTTCCTGGCCGAGCTGAAGGCGCAGAAAGTCTCGCAGCGCTGGCGCGGCGCCCTGGTGATCGGGGCCGACCAGGTCCTGGTCCTGAACGACATGGTGTTCGACAAGCCGGCCGACATGGATCATGCAAGGGCGCATCTCCAGGCGCTCCGCGGGCGCCGGCACGAGCTGATCTCGGCCGTGGTGATTTCGGAAAACGGCGCGCCGGTCTGGCGTCATGTCGCGACCGCCAAACTTGAAATGCGGGCCTTTTCCGACGATTTCCTGGACGCCTATCTGGCCGCGGCCGGCCCGGTTGTGCTCTCCTCCGTGGGCGCCTATCAGGTCGAAGGGCTGGGCCTCCAGCTCTTCAGCCGGATCGAGGGCGATCATTCCACCATCCTCGGCCTGCCTATGCTCGCCGTGCTCGACTATCTGCGCGTCAGGGGCGCCATCGGTTCATGACCATCACCGGCAAGGCACTGGTCGCGGGGGTGATGGGCTGGCCTGTGGGCCATTCCCGCTCGCCCCGCCTGCATAATTACTGGCTCGAACGCTATGGCATCGACGGCGCCTATGTGCCGATGCCGGTCAGGCCCGAACATCTCCAGGCAGCACTACGCGCCCTGCCCAAGCTGGGCTTCCGCGGCTGTAACCTGACGGTTCCGCACAAGGAAGCGGCGATGGAGATTGTCGACCGGCTGGATACCGCGGCGCACCACATCGGCGCGATCAATACCGTGGTCGTCGAAGCCGACGGCTCGCTGACCGGGCGCAACACCGATGCCCCGGGTTTCATCGCCAATCTCCAGCAGGGTGCGCCCAAGCTCCGCCTCGACGGGGCGACGGCCATGGTGATCGGCGCCGGCGGGGCCGCACGCGGCGTGATCGCCGGCCTGATCGAAGCGGGCGTGGTCGAGATCAAACTGTCCAACCGGACGCCGGAAAAGACCGCCGCCCTGGTGAAGGGCTTCGACCCTTACGTCGTGCCGGTGCGTTGGGAATGCCGGGCCGACCGGCTGGACGACATCGACCTCCTGGTCAACACGACGAGCCTCGGCATGGAGGGTCAGCCGCCCCTCGACCTGCCGCTCGACGGATTGCCGCCGCGGGCTGTGGTGACCGACGTCGTCTATGCGCCGCTGGAGACCGAACTCCTGGCCAAGGCCCGGGCGCGCGGCAATGTTGCGGTCGACGGCCTCGGCATGTTGCTGCACCAGGCGGTGCCGGGCTTCCAGGCCTGGTTCGGCAAGACCCCCGAAGTGACCGAGGAGCTGCGCCGTCATGTCCTCGGGCTTTGAGCGGCCGCTGATCCTGGCCCTGACCGGCTCGATCGGCATGGGCAAGAGCGAGACGGCGGCCATGTTCCGCGGTCTCGAAGTGCCGGTCTATGACGCCGATGCCTCGGTCCACCGCCTCTACGCCAGGGGCGGCAAGGCGGTCGAGCCGATCGGCGAGGCCTTTCCCGGTGTCGTGGTCGACGGTGCCGTCGACCGGGCGCTGCTCTCGAAGCAACTGGCCGGCGATCCTTCGGCCTGGAAGCGGCTCGAAGCGGTGATCCATCCCCTGGTCGCCACGGTACAGCGCGATTTCATGCTCGATGCGATCGAGCAGGGCGCCCGGCTCGTCGTCCTCGACATCCCCTTGCTGTTCGAGACCGGAGGCGAGGCGCGGGCGGATTATGTCGTCGTCGTCTCCGCCCCGCCCGATGTGCAGCGCGCCCGCGTGATGCAGCGGCCGGGCATGACGCCCGAAAAGCTCGAAGAGATCCTGGCCCGCCAGATCACGGATACCGAGAAACGTGCCCGGGCCGATTTCGTGGTGCCGACCGACCAGGGCCTCGAAGTCGCGCGCCACCATGTGCGGGAGATCGTGCATAAGCTGCTGAACGATCCGCCGCCGAAGAGAGAGGGAAGGCTCGCCTGATGCGGGAAATCGTCCTCGATACCGAAACCACGGGCTTCGAATATGGCAGCGGCGACCGCATCGTCGAAATCGCCTGCCTCGAACTCATGAACCATGTGCCGACCGGGCGGCATTTCCACCGCTACGTCAACCCGGAAGGCCGGGAGATGTCGGAAGGGGCGCGCAACGTCACTGGCATCGCCGACGACTTCCTGCTCGACAAGCCGCTGTTCGGCGAAGTCGTCGAGGAATTCCTCGACTTCATCGCGGACACCACCCTGGTGATCCACAACGCGCCCTTCGACATCGGCTTCCTGAACGCCGAATTCGCCCGGATCAATCGGGCGCCCATCCCGCTCGAACGGGCGATCGACACGGTGTTGATCGCCAGGCGGAAGTTCCCCGGCGCCCCGGCCAGCCTGGACGCGCTGTGCCGGCGCTTCGAAGTCGACCTGTCGCGGCGCGAAAAGCACGGCGCGCTGCTCGACTGCGAACTATTGGCCGACGTCTATCTCGAACTGGTGGGCGGGCGGCAGCAGGGTTTTTCCCTGGTGCGCAGCACGGTTTCCCGCGCCGCCGCGGCCGAACGCCCGGTCCGGCCGCCGCGCCCCCATGCCGCCTCGGACGAGGAACTGGCGGCCCATGCCGCCTTCCTCGCCGAGATCAAAGGGGCGCTCTGGAACCAGGAGTGATTACTGCTGCTGGACCGCCTGGGCCTGGGCCTGGCTGCGGGCCAGGTGCTGGCGGTAGAGGGCGACGAAGTCGATCGGGTCGAGCAGCAGGGGCGGGAAGCCGCCGTCGCGGGTCATGTCGGCGATGATGCGGCGCGCGAAGGGGAAGATCACCCGCGGGCATTCGATCAGGCACAGCGGCTGCAGCGCGTCGGCCGGCACGTTGCGGAGCAGGAACAGGCCGGCATAGACCAGCTCGACCACGAAGGCGGGCTTGCCCTCCGCGTCGGTCGCATTGGCGCGGATGCGCAGGTCCACTTCGTAGCGGTCTTCCGGCAGGCGGCGGGCCTGGACGTCGACACCGATGTCGATCTTCGGCTGCTGGCTCAGCGACAGGCTGGCCGGCGCGCCCGGGTTCTCGAACGAAAGGTCGCGGACATATTGCGCCAGCACCTGGAACTGCACGGGGTTGGCTTGCTGCTCGGGCGTGTCGGTCATTGATGACTTCCTGGAAAAGTGGCCCCTCCGCTACCACAGCGTCTCCTGGCCGACAAGCGCGGCTTGGAATCGGACCCCGGGCTTCCCATGTGGAAAGCGGCGCCGGTGCCTGGATTCACCCGGCGCCAGGGTCTATGCTCGGACCCCGGACACGGAAAGCACGGGTGCAATGAACGGCGGCTTCGAATATCTCGATATCGTGTTTCTGGCCGTGATCGCGGGCTTCATCGGCTTTCGGCTGTGGAGCGTGCTCGGCCAGCGCACCGGCGAGGAACAGAGCCGCGATCCCTTCAAGCGGCCGGTGCCGGCGCCGGAAGAGCGCGCCCCCCTGTCGCCGCGAGCACCCGCCGATGCCGGTGCGGCTGCCGCTTCGGGTGTCAATCTGACCGAGATCCGCCTGGCCGACCGCAGCTTCGAGGCGGATCAATTCATCGCGGGCGCGCGCTTTGCCTATGAGATGATCGTGCACGCCTTCGCCAAGGGCGACGAAGAGACGCTGAAGCCCCTGGTGGCGCCCGAAGTCCTGGCCGGTTTCCACAAGGCGATCGCCGACCGGGCCGCCGCCGGCCAAGTCTTCGAGCACAATCTGGTCGCCCTGAAGGGTGCGACCATCGAGAAGGGCGTGATGAAGGGCCGCACCGCCGAGGTCACGGTGCGCTTCGTCGCCGAAGGCACCATGGTCACCCGCGACGCCGCCGGGGCGGTGATCGACGGCCATCCGAACGCCGTTCGCGAAATGATCGACGTCTGGACCTTCGCCCGCGACACAAGGAGCCGCGATCCCAACTGGCTGCTGGTGGCGACCAGCGCGGGCGCCTGATCCGGTCATGACGCCCCGCGGTTCGGCCTTGGTGGCCGCCCTGGCGGCGGCCCTCGCCGTCACTGCGGCCGTCCTGCTGCTACCCATTCGCCCGCCGCCGCCTGAACTGCCGCCCCACTTGGTGCTGCGCCCGGCGACATTCGCCGACTTGCCTGCCTGGGGCGCCGACGACCAAGCCGAAGCCTGGCCCGCCTTCCTGCTCTCCTGCGACAAGCTCGCCAAGCGGAAGCCCGAGACCGCCCTCGGTATCGCCGGCACGGTCGCCGACTGGCTGCAAGCCTGCACCGAGGCCAAGGCCCTGGCGGCGCCCGATGCGGCCACGGTGCGGCAGTTCTTCGAGGCGCGCTTCCGCCCCGTGCAGGCCTTGAACAACGACAAGGCGACGGGCCTCTTCACCGGCTATTACGAGCCGGAACTCGAGGGCGCGCCCGGCCCGGACGATGCCAACCGCACCCCGCTCTACCGCCGGCCGGGCGATCTCGTGCAGGTCGACCTCGGCGATTTCCGGGACGAGCTGAAGGGCCAGCGGATCGCCGGCAAGGTGATCGACGGCAAGCTGAAACCCTATGACGACCGGGCCGCCATCGTCTCCGGCGCGCTCGCCGGCAAGGCGCTGGAACTCGCCTATGTCGCCTCGCCGGTAGACGCCTTCTTCCTGGAGATCCAGGGCTCCGGCCGCATCCACTTCGCCGATGGGCGGATCATGCGGGTCGGCTTCGACGGCCAGAACGGGCACCCCTATGTGGCCCTCGGCAAGGTGATGCTGGACCAGGGCCTGCTGGCCCGCGGCCAGGTCACCATGCAGACCATCAAGGCCTGGCTGAACAGCCATCCGGATGAGGCGGCGGGCCTGATGAACCGCAACCCCTCCTATGTCTTCTTCCGCGACCTCGGCGACGGGCCGGGACCGCTCGGCGCGCAGGGGGTGCCGCTCACCCCGGGGCGTTCGCTCGCGGTCGACCGCAAATTCCTGCCCCTCGGCCTGCCGATCTTCCTCGACGCCAGCCTGCCGGGGGCCGAGGGCGCCGAAGCGCTGCCCCTGCACCGCCTCATGGTGGCGCAGGATACCGGCGGCGCCATCCGTGGCCCCGTCCGCGGCGATCTCTTTCTGGGCGCTGGGGCGGAGGCGGAACGTCTGGCGGGAGCGATGAAACAGGAAGGCCGCTGGTGGCTGCTGCTGCCCGTGGCCGTGGTGGCGAAGATCGGAGATCAGCGTGTCGGACAGTGAGAGCGTAACGCCGGAGGGCTGGAGCCCGATCGTCACCCATGACCCTTTCGAGAAGGATGTCTTCGGCGAATTGGGTCCGGGGGCCGAAGGCGGCACGATCACCTTCGCTTTCTACGACCGGCTGGAAGACGGCAAGCGGATCTTCGCCTTCCGCCCGGAACAGCGCCATGCCAACGGCCTCGGCATCGTTCACGGCGGCGCCATCATGACCTTTTTCGACGCCAGCCTGGGTTCGGCCGCCTGGGACGCGGTCGACCGCAGCCCGGCGGTGACCCTGACCCTGACCTCCGAATTCCTCTCGCCCGCCCGGCCCGGCGACTGGCTGGTATGCCGCCCGACGGTGACGCGCAAGGCCCGCTCCGTGCTCTTCGTCCGGGGCGAGATCATGATCGGCAACCGCCTGGTGGCGACCGCCAATTCGGTGTGGAAGGTGCTCGGGGCCTGAGCCTTCAATGCCCCTCTCGATGCCCCTTGTGGAGCCGCTTCCGGATCCGGCGCGAGCCGAAGAAGACCAGGGCGACGACCAGGGGCAGCAAGGCGCCGATCAGCACGGTCGAATGGGGCAGGCCGGGAACCACTTCCTCCGCCCCCTTCAGGAAATAGCCGATCAGGCCGACCAAGTAATAGCTGATCGCCACGACCGACAGGCCCTCGACAGTTTCCTGCAAGCGGAGCTGAAGGCCGGCGCGCTGTTCCATCGAGCGGAGCAGGGCCTGGTTCTGGGCCTGGAGCGCGATCTCGACCCGGGCGCGCAAGATCTGGCTCGAGCGGGCGACGCGCTGGGACAGGCTCTCCTGCCGCGCGGCGGCGGATTCGCAAGTGCGCATGGCGGGCGTGAGGCGGCGGTTCATGAAGAAGCCGACGGTCTCGAAGCCGCCGATCGGGGTTTCCTTGTTGTCGGCGATCCTGTCTTCGACCAGGGCGTAATAGGCCCGCGCCGCGCCGAAGCGCCAGGCACTCTCCGCCACCAGATGCTCGACCTCGGCGGCGATGGCGCCGAGCTGGTCCAGGAGGACGGCATCCGCCGGGCGGATCTCGTCGGCCCCGGCGGCGAAAGTCTCGGTCAGTTCGGCCAGCCGGCGGTCGAGCGCCGTGGTCCGCTGGTTCACCTGCTGGGCGACCGGCAGGGCCAGCAGCGCCATCATCCGGTAGGTCTCGATGTCGAGGAAACGCTGCACCACATTGCCGACCGTGCGCGGCACCAGGTCCTCGCGGACGCCGAGCACCAACTTCACTTCGCCCTCGGCCCCGGCGCGGAAATCGGACCAGATCTCGGCCCGTCCGTTGCCGAGGTTGGAGGCGACCAGATTGGCCGGGTCGAAATAGGACATGGCCGCCGCCTCGGCCGCCACCGTGCCGAGGTGGAGCTGGAGGTCGACGACCACCAGGTTGAGGCCGGGCGCCTTCTCGATCTGGGCGCGCAGCCCGTCCGGCATCGGCCCCATTTCGGGACCGGGCACGATCACGGTCCAGGCGCAGAATTCGGTGTAGCGCTCCCATTTCACCGTGGCGCCGTCCAGGGTGAAGCGGAACTGGCGGGTGCGCGAGCGCGGCGGCTCGATCCCCAAGGCCTCGCAGAGGCCGACCAGATAGCCCAGATCCTCGGCCGGATCGGCGGCGCCATGGCGGGCGACATGGAAGATCCGGGCCGGAGCGGCGACCGGCAGGGTGGGTCTCGCGTGCAGCTCGTCCGACAGGCGCCGTTGGAGGGGATGCGCCCGGCCCAGGCTGCCCAGTTCGCCGCTCTCGTCCAGGGTCATGGCGCCTCGGGGATCTCGGCCGCCGTGACTTCGGCCCCGGCTTGCAGCATTTTGGAGACCGGGCAGGCGTCGGCGACCTGGATCAGGCGGGCGCGCTGTTCGGCGTCGAGGGCGCCCTTCAGGACGATGCGGCGCTCGAATTTGTCGCGCTGGGTCTTGCCGTCGGCCGCCACCACCTTGAGCTGGCGCACGGTGACGTCGACATGGTCGAGCGGCCATTGCTTGCGCGCGGCATACATACGGAGCGTCATGGCGGTGCAGGCGCCGAGCCCGGCCATCACCAGCTCGAAAGGATCGGGGCCGCTGTCCAGCCCGCCCATGGCTTCCGGTTCGTCGGCACCGAAGACATGATGGCCGATGGTCACGATCTGGCCATATCGGCCGTTTCCGCTTTCCGCCACCCGCACTGCGTGCCGATTCTCTTCGCTCATCATGTCCTCGTCGATTCACACAGGAATGCAGGCATAATGCGGCTCTTTCCGGCTTTGGCGATAGGGCCCGGCGACAAGCCCGGCCCGAGGCCTCTGCAATCCCGATGCCAAGGGAGGCGGCGATGGTGCGGGCATTGATCGCCGGGGCCGGTGTGGTCGGCCTCGCCGTCGGCCGGGCGCTGGCGCGCCGCGGCCACGAGGCGATCCTGGCCGAAGCGGCAGGGGCGATCGGCACCGGGATTTCGGCCCGCAACAGCGAGGTGATCCATGCCGGCCTCTATTATCCGACCGGCAGCCTGAAGCACCGCCTCTGCGTCGCCGGGCGGCACCTGCTCTATGACTTCGCCGCCACGCATGGCATCGCCCACCGCCGCCTCGGCAAGCTCGTGGTCGCCACCGATGCGGGGGAAGAGGCGAAGCTCGACCAGATCCTCGCCCTCGGGAACGCCAACGGGGTCGAGGGATTGGTGGCGCTGGACCGGGCGGCTGTCCGGGCGTTGGAGCCGGAGCTTTCCTGCACCGCCGCCCTGCTGAGCCCGGAGACCGGCATCGTCGATACCCATGGCTTGATGCTGGCGCTTCAGGGCGAAATCGAGGATGCGGGCGGTGCTGTCGCCCTGAACACGCCGGTCACCGGGGCCGAGCGGCGGGACGGGCGCTGGCAGGTCCGCTTCGGCGGGGCGGAGCCGGGGGTGATCGAGGCCGATTTCTTCATTGTCGCGGCCGGCCTCGGCGCCCAGGCGCTGGCC
>JAYSCC010000038.1:0-12530 GCA_041915065.1 Zavarzinia sp. | reverse complement strand
CCCTTCAGGTCGAGATCAAGGTCGACAGTGCCGCCGGGCAGGGCGACGCCGGGCGCCAGCGGGGCGGCATCGGCGAAATCAAAGCCTTTCACGCTGGCCTTGCCGGCGAGCGCCTGGCCGAGGGTGAGATCGGCGGCGATCCGCGCCTTGCCGAAGCCGAGCGCCAGGCCCTTGAGTTCGACCGCCGGGCCGAGGCGGACGTCGAGCGGCTTTTCGAGGTGCAGCGGCGTGGTGCCGAGGGCGCCGTCCAGCGTTGCCAGGCTGACCACGGCAGGCGCCCCGTCCCGGTAGCGGCCCTTGGCCTCGATTGTTGCCACCGCCGGCAGCTTGCCCTGGGCCCGCAGGGCGAAGGCGACATCGGCGAAGGAGGCCAGGGTGGCCGTCGCCTTCACATCGTCCAGCGTGGCGCCGCCCGCGACGAGGCCGGAAGCGCCGATCTCCGCCTTGCCGCGGCCGGCACCCAGGAGGTCGTCCAGTACCGCCTTGGCGTCGAGCCGGGCCAGGGTGGTCCCGGCGGCGGCGATGCCGCGGCTTGAGACATTCAGGTCGGCGCCCTGGCCGCCCTGCCGGGGCAGAAGGGCGAGATCGGCGGTCAGCCGGCCGGCGAGCTTCTGCCCGGCCAGGGCGGAGAGACCGGCCAGGCTCTCGGCATCGAGATGCAGCTTGCCCGTGGCGAGCCCGTCCTCCAGGCCATAGGCGAGGTCGCCCGCCAGTTTGACGCCCAGCACGGTGCCGGCGATTCCGGCAGCGCTGGCCCGCGTACCGTCGAAGGCGAGATCGGCGCCCAGCGTCGCCGGATAGCTGCCGCCCACCGCGAGGTCGAGCCGCCCGGTCGAAGTCCCGGCCGCATCCGGCGCCGCCTTCAGGGCGACATGGGGATCGCCGAAACTCCGGCCGCCGAAGGCAACGCCGCTGCCGTCCAGGGTGAGGTCGACGAGCGGCACGGCGACGGTGCCGGAGATCTTGCCCTGCGCCGCCAGGCTGCCGGCCAGGCCGGCGACGCCGAGACGGCCCAGATCCTCCGCCTTGGCCGCGAGCGTGGCCTCGACCATGCCGTCGGCCAAGCCGTAGCGGCCGGCGGCTTCCGCGGTCGCCGCCGCGGTCGAGAGGGTCAGGCGGTCGAGCACCAGGGGGCCGGTCTCGCTGTAGCGCCCGGCCAGGGTCAGCGCCGGGCTCGGCCCCAGCAGGCGGGGCAGGGGCGTGTCGCCCGCGACATCCTTGCCGTTCAGAGTGACACCGAAACCGAGGTCGAGCGGGGTGAGCGTGCCGGATGCCTTCACCCGGGCAGTGCCCGCACCCTGGAGGCCGGCGCCGGGCAGCGCCGCGAGGTCGGGCAGGGCAACATCGAGATTCGTTCCCAGGCGGCCGAAACCGTCGGCCAATTCGGCCGTGCCGGTCACCGTGGCGGCGGGTGCCGTGACCGCGATCCGTGTCACCTGGGCGCTGCCGGCGGCGAGATCGGCCCGGGCCGCGAGTTCGACACTGGCGGGGCGGAAGCCCGGCGGCACGGTGGCCAGCGCGGCGAGATCGAGGGCCGGGTCCAGGGTCACCTGGGCGGTCAGGCTGGCATCCTTACCGCCCACCAGCGCGCCCTGGGCCGCCAGCGCCAAGCCCTTGGCGCCGATGTCGAGCTTCTGGACGGTGACCGTCTCGCCCGCGACCGAGAGGGCGAGGTCGAGGGCGATGCCGTCGGAGGCGAGCGGGGCCAGGTCCGGCGGCAAGAAGGGGCCGGGATCGGCCTTGGCGGCGAGGGCGGCACTCAGCACGCCGCCGTCGCCCCGGCCGAGGGTGAGGCGCCCGTTCAGGGCGGCACCGCCCGCCCTGGCATCGAGATCGGCGGTGAAGGCGGAGACCGGGCCTTCCCCGGCCAGGGACAGGTGGATCGGCTGCCCGTCCGCGAGCCCGGCCAGATGGGCGATCGGCCCGCCCGGCGGCTCGTCCAGGGCGAGTTTCAGGGTCAGATGGTCGTCCGCCGGGCGGTGGCGGGCATCGAGCGCGAGGCGGGTCGAATCCTGCCCGGCCAGGGGATCGAGCGAGAGGACGAGGCCGGCCTCGCCCGCGGCATCGACGCCCAGGTGGCCGTTCAGGGCGAATTGCGCCGCCTGGCCCGCGACGGCGGCGCCGAGATCGATCTCCTGGACCGAGAGCCGGTCGAGCGCCAGGCCGCGCGGCAATTCCGGCAGGGCGAAGGAGGCGGGTTCGGCCGGTGCGGGCTCAGGCGCCGGGCTTCCGGTGGGCAGGCGCTCGACCACCAGGCGCTTCGCCTCGATCTGTTCGACATGGATGCGGCCGCCGATCAGGGCCCAGGGATCGACCGCCACGGCGGCATCTTCGAGGGTCAGCCAGGCGCCCTGGCCGTCGCCCAGTTCCAGCCGGGCGATGCGCGGGCCGAAGGGCAGGCCGCCCGACAGGCCGTCGATCCTCAGGGCGAAATCGGGGCCGGAGACGGTCTCGGAGACATAGGTGGCCAGGCGCTGCTGCACCGCCGGGACCTGGAGCGCGGCCAGCACTCCGCCGATCAGGGCGAGCGGGGTGGCGGCGGCGATGCCGGCCCATTTGAGCGAGCGGGAAAGGGCGGGGCGCATCAGAAGGCCTGTCCGATCGAGATATAGACCTGGACGATGTCGTCGCTCGCCCGCTTGCCGGCCACCGGGGTCGCCACGTCGAGGCGCAAGGGCCCGATCGGCGAGCGGTAGCGGAGCCCGAGGCCGGCGCCCATGAAGAGATCGGAACCGAAATCCGGCACTGCGCTGTCGAACACCGAGCCGAAATCGAGGAAGGGCACGACACCGATCGTATCCGTGATGCGCCAGCGCAGTTCGACCGCCCCGGTCAGCAGCGACTTGCCGCCCAGCGCCTTGTCGTCCGGGCCGAGTGGGCCGGCGACCTGATAGGCGAAGCCGCGGATCGAATCGCCGCCACCGGCATAGAAGCGCTTGTCCGCCGGCAGCGACAGGGTGCCGCCGCCGAAAGTGGCGCCGAGCCCGCCGCGCAGTGCCAGCACGTAATCTTCGAGTTGGTCGAGCGGCAGATAGACCGCGGCATTGGCCTGCCCGGTCAGGAAGGCGCCGGCGGTACCTGCGACGTCGTAATAGGGGGTCAGGGAGAAGGTGAAGCGGTGGCCCCTGGTCGGGTCCAGCACGTCGTTCGAAGTATCCTGCCGCGCCACCAGGGGGAAGCCGACCAGGGAATAATCCTCGACCACGCCGGAATCGTCGATATGGCTCTGCTCGAAAGTCATGCCGCCCGAAAAGAACCAGCGCGGCGAATAGCGCCATTCGAGGCCGCCGCCGATCAGGACGCGGTCGAGATCATAGGCTTCGAGCGATTGCTTGTCGGCTTCGGCCTGGAACACGAGGTCGACACCGCGCCATTCGAAATCCGGCTTCTTCGCCTTGGCGATCAAGCTGTAGCCGGTTTCGGCCACGTCGGCGGTGATGCGGAGGGATTCGCGTCCGCCCAACAGGTTGCGGTGTTCCCAGAACAGCCGCGCGCCGGCCCCGTCGCTGGTCGAATAGCGAAGCCCGCCGCCGATGGTGCGCGGCTTGCCCTCTTCGAGCTTCACCAGGACGGGGGCGGCGCCGTCCGGCCCGGGCGGTTCCACCGTGACCGCGACGGTGCGGAACAGGCCGGTGTCGACGAAGGCGCGGCGCGTTTCCTCGATCTCATCGGTATTCACTTGGGCGCCCGGCTCGAAGCGCAGCAATTCGCGCGCCGCCTTGGGCTTCAGGCGGTCCAACCCCTCGAAGCGGGTCTCGCCGTAATGGGCGAGCGGGCCGTAGTCGATCGCCCAGGTGGCGTTCACCGTGCCCGCCGCCCGGTCCAGCACCACGTCCCGGTGGGCGACCTTGGCGAAGGGCCGGCCGCGGCGGCCGAGGTCGGAGAGGATCGTCCCCTCGGTATCGATCACCGCCTGGGCGGCATAGGGCTCGCCGGGCTTCAGCGCCATGCGCCCCTCGGGCGGTGACAGGCTCGGCCCCAGGGGCACGCCGGCCGGATCGGTCAGGCGCAGCTGGCCGACCTGGTAGCGCTTGCCGGCATTCACCTTGATGGTCACCGGCACCGGGGTCTGATCCTCCGGCGCCGTCACCTCGACGGTGGCGTCGAAATAGCCGAAGGCGTCGAGCACCTGGCGGATCTTGTCGAGATCGCCGCGGATCCGGTTGCGCAGCGCGGTGACGCCGGGCGGCGGCTTGTCGGCCAGGGTGACCAGCTCGCTGGTCTGCTCGACCAGCGATTTCGCCTCTTCGGGCAGGCCGCTCATGTCCAGGCGATAGTCGGTCGCGGCCGCGGCCCCGCGGGCGGCGGCAAAAAGGCACAGCAAGGCCAGAATCGGCCCCGCCCATCCCGGCCGGACTTCAAAGCCGCACCGCATTCCGCTAGCGTCCACCCATCATGACGGCCCCTTCATCGTCCTCACCCGTCGGCTGGTACCGGATGGCCTGGCCGGCGCTCCGCCATCTCGACCCGGAAACCGCCCACGGCCTGGCGCTCCGCCTGCTCCGCCTCGGCCTGGTGCCGCCCGCGGGTGGCCCGGACCTGCCGTCGCTCCACGTTTCAGCCATGGGGCTCACCTTCGCCAACCCGATCGGCGTCGCCGCCGGCTTCGACAAGAATGCCCTGGTCGCCCACCGGCTGCACCGGCTCGGTTTCGGTTTCGGCGAAGTCGGCGGCGTCACGCCCAAGCCGCAGTCTGGCAATCCTCGGCCCAGACTGTTTCGCCTGGATGGCGATTTTGCGGCGATCAATCGCATGGGCTTCAACAACGAGGGCGAGGCGGCGGTGGCGGCCCGCGTTCGTGCCGCCCGGCGGCCCGATTTCCCGCTCGGCGTCAATCTGGCCAGCAACACCGATTCGGAGCATCCGGCCGAGGATTTCGTGCGCCTGGTGCAGTGTTTCGCCCCCATTGCCGACTATCTGACGATCGACGTCTCCTGTCCGAATACCAAGAACGGGCGAATGTTCCAGGATCCGCTGCGCCTGGACGACCTGCTGCGCCGCCTGCTCGCCGCGCGCGATCGGCTGCGCACGCCGATGCTGGTCAAGCTCGCCTCCGATCTTTCGGAAGCCGAGGCGCTGGCGATCGCCGACGTCACCCTGCGCCATGGCCTGGCCGGGCTGGTCGTCGCCAACACCAGTGCCGCGCGGCCCTCGAGCCTGACCTCCTCGGCCCAGGCGGAACGGGGCGGCCTGTCGGGCCGGCCGATCTTCGCCGCTTCGACCGCACTGCTGGCGGCGATCCGCCGGGCGGTCGGGCCGGCGCCCACCCTGGTCGGGGTCGGCGGTGTGTTCAGCGGGGCCGATGCCTACGGCAAGATCCGGGCCGGCGCCAATCTGGTGCAGCTCTATACGGCGCTGGTCTTCCGCGGCCCGCCCGTGGTCGGCGCGATCAAGCAGGAACTGGCGGCATTGCTGGCGCAAGACGGCTTCGCCTCGGTCCAGGACGCGGTCGGCGACGGCAGCCGCCTCACATCGGATTGAGCTTGCCGCCCTTCCACAGGTAGTAGACGACGCCAGGCTTGGTCAGGTCGCCGCGGGGGTCGAAAGCCAATTCGCCGAGCACGGTCGAGAAGCGATTGACCCTGATGGTCGAGGCCAGGCGCTTGCCGTCGATCGCGGCGGCGGGATCGGGCTTCACCACCGGGCCGAGGGCGGCCGAGAGCACCTGCGCCGCGGCGAAGGCGTCGAGCACATAGCCGGAGGGATCCTGGCCCCGCTCGGTCAATTTCTCGATCGCCCGGGCGGCGGTCGGATAATCGAGCGGGTTCCGGGCGAAGGTGACGATGGTGCCGTCCGCTGCCTTGCCCGCCGCCTTGGCGTAATCGGGGCTGGCGAGCGCGTCCGGCCCGATGATCGAGGCGGTGACGCCTGCCTCGCGCAGGGCCTTGACCAGGCCGCCCGCGGTCCCCGGCGCCGCCACCACGAAGACCGCGCCGACACCGGCCGATTTCAGCTTGGCCGCCGCCTGCTTGGCCGAGAGCGAGGGGCCGAGTTCGAGGTCGGCCGCCGGGGCCGCCAGTTCGAGCTTGGCCAGGGCGACCTTGAAGACCTCGGTCAGTTGCTGGCCGTAGAGCGAGCCGTCGCGCACGACGCCGATCTTCTTCGAGGCCAGGGTCTGTTTCACCAGGGCGGCCGCGACCAGGCCCTGGAAATCGTCGCGCCAGACAGTGCGGAAGACGAAGCCGGTACCCGGCGCCCCTTCCATGGTCAGGCGCGGATCGGTCGAGGCCGGGGTGATCATGACGACGTCGCCCGCGGCATAGACCGGGGCCGCGGCCAGGCTGGCGGCGGAGCAGAAATGGCCGATCACGGCGATCGCCTTGGCGGCGATCAGCTCGCTCGCGGCCACCTTGGCCTTGTCGGCGTCACAGCCGTCGTCGCGCTGGACCAGCACCACTTTGCGGCCTTCGATGCCACCGTTCGCATTGATCTGCTCGACCGCGAATTCGACGCCTTCCTTGAGCTGGGCGCCGAAGCCGGCTTGCGGCCCGCTCAAGGGGGCGGCGAGGCCGAAGACGATGTCGGGCAGGGCGGCCGTCGACGCCGGAGTCGATGCCACGGGCACTGGGACCTGCCCGCCGCGGTGCAGGCCGTAAGCGACCAGGAGCCAGGCGAGCAACGCACAGACGGCGATCACGCCAACGAACCCCAGCACCCACTTGCGCATCACCCTGCCCCCTCGCGAGCAACTCTTGTGGCGACGCTAGAGGTGTGCACGATTCGACGCAACCGTAACGGCGACCACGGGGCAATTTGAGCCGATCCGTCGCCCTCACCGCGCCCCTCGGGGACAAAGGAAAAGGCCCGGCGGTCACCCGCCGAGCCTCGTTCCATGGGTGATCAGGCGATCACTTCTTTTCGGCGTACTGGCCCTTCGACCATTCGTACATCACGTATTCCGGATCCTTCACGTCACCCTTGGCGTCGAAGCCGAGGCTGCCGAGCACGGTCGGGAACGAGCCGGCGCGGATCGCAGCGGCGACCTTGGCGGTATCCGTGCCGCCGGCGGCCTTCACCGCCTCGGCCCAGACCTGGACCGCGGCATAGGTGTAGAGCGTATAGCCCTCGGGGTCGTAGCCGGCCTTCTTGAACTCGTCGACCACCTTGGCCGCGGTGGGCTTCAGGCGCGGGTCGGGAGCGAAGGTGAACAGGAAGCCTTCGCCGGCGTCGCCGGTGATCGACCACAGTTCGGCGGTGTTCTGGGCGTCACCCGAGATGAAGGTGGCCTTCAGGCCCTGCTCGCTCGCCTGACGGATGATCAGGCCGGCTTCCGAATGGTAGCCGCCGATGTAGACGACTTCGATGCCGGCCGCCTTCATCTTGGAGATCAGGGCGGAGAAGTCCTTGTCGCCCTGGGTATAGGCTTCTTCCATCGTCGGCGCCTGGCCCTTGGCGACCAGACCCTTGGCGGTCTCGTCGGCGAGGCCCTTGCCATAGGCCGACTTGTCGTTCAGGACGGCGACCTTCTTGCCCTTGAAGTTGTCGACGATGTACTTCGAGGCGGTGGCGCCCTGGTAGTCGTCACGGCCGCAGGTGCGGAAGATGTTGGTCCAGCCCTTGGCGGCGGCTTCGTCGGTCAGCGCCGGATTGGTCGACGCGGGCGACATCTGCAGGATGTTGTTCTCGTTGTAGACCGCCGAGGCCGGGATCGACGACGACGAGCAGAAGTGGCCGGCCACGAAGACCACGCCCTTGTTGACGAGGTCGTTGGCCACCGCCACCGCCTGCTTCGGGTCGCAGGCGTCGTCGCCCACTTCCAGCTTCAGCTTCTGGCCGTTGATGCCGCCGGCGGCATTGATGTCGGCGACCGCCTGTTCGGCACCGCGCTTCATCTGCTCGCCGAAGGCCGCATACTGGCCGGTCATCGGACCCGCGGTCGCGATGGTGATGTCGGCGTGGGCGATCCCCGCGACCGACAGGCCGGCGAGCAGGGCAACAGCGGCAAGCCCGGATTTGAGCTGCTTCATGCGATCCTCCGATAATCTCCCCCGACGCGCCCCGACGCCGACATGGCGACCGGATACGCGCCGCAGGCCAAGAGCCTAGACACAACAGCAAGGCCCGTGCAACCGGGCCAATGCTGCCGATTCCTCATTCCGGCGTGCGGGCACGCCAGTTCTCATTCTGGCGCGCGGGCGCGCCAGGCGAGTGGACCCGCCGCCTCATAGAGCCAGGGATACTGGCGGACCATCTTGGCGGCGAGGGTCAGCCGATGCCCGAGCAGGGCATAGGCCGAGAGGATCACCCCGTCGAGCAGGTAGCCCTGCAGCGACCAGAGGTGGGAGCCGAACAGGCCCCAATGCAGGAAACGGTCGAACAGGGCGACGCCGAAACCGGCGAGCACGGCGGTCCAGGCCGGCCGCCAGGTCTCGGCGATGCCCTGACCGGCCAGGAAGCTGCACAGGCCGAAGAGCACCAGCGTCAGCCCGATGAAGGGGCCGAGGGTGGTATCGAAAATCTCTTCCATCTCAGTGGCCCCCCTCGAGATAGGCGGCACGCACTTCCTCGTTGCCGAGCAGTTCGGCCGAGGTGCCGCTCATCTGCACCTTGCCGCCCGCCAATACGTAACCCCTGTGGGCCAGCTTGAGCGCATGGAAGGCGTTCTGCTCGACCAGGAACACCGTAACACCCTGCGTCTCGTTGATCTCGCGGATGACCTGGAAGATCTGGCGCACGATGATGGGTGCCAGGCCGAGCGAAGGCTCGTCGAGGAGAAGCAGGCGCGGCCGGCTCATCAGCGCGCGGGCGATCGCCAGCATCTGCTGTTCGCCGCCGGAGAGCGTGCCGCCGCGCTGGGCCTGGCGTTCCTTGAGGCGCGGGAACATGCGGAAGGCTCGGTCCAGGTCCTCGTCGAAATGGGCGGGGTCGGTCACCACGGCGCCCATGCGGAGGTTCTCGAGCACGGTCATGCGCGGGAAGATGCGCCGCCCCTCCGGGCTCTGGGCGATGCCGAGGCGCATGATCTGATGGGTGGCCATGCCGGTGATGTCGCGGCCCTCGAAGGTGACCTTGCCCCGGCTCGGCCTGGGCTTGCCGCACATCGACATGAGCAGGGTCGACTTGCCGGCACCATTCGCGCCGATCAGGGTGACGATCTCGCCCTGGTTGATCTCGACGTCGACCCCCTTCAGGGCCTCGATCACGCCGTAAGCCGCCCGCAGGCCCTCGATCTTCAGCATGGGGGTGCTCATGCCGCACCTCCGGCCATACCGGATGTCATGCCCCGGCCTGACCCGGGCATCCACGCGAACACTGCCGGCAGCGGGAAGGCGTGGATGGCCGGGACGAGCCCGGCCATGACGGGAGGGGGAGAGGCGAACAGGGTCATGCCGCACTCCCTTCCATGTCGTCCTCGCCGAGATAGGCGCGGATCACGTCCGGGTTGGCGCGGATCTCGGCCGGTGCGCCTTCGGCGATCTTGCGGCCGTAGTCGAGCACCACGATGTGGTCGGAAATGCCCATCACCACGCTCATGTCGTGTTCGATCAGCAGGATGCCGGCGCCATATTCGTTGCGGATCATCAGCAGAAGCTCGTTCAGTTCGGCGGATTCGCGCGGGTTCAGGCCGGCCGCCGGCTCGTCGAGGCAGAGCAGGGCGGGATCGGTGCACATGGCGCGCGCGATCTCCAGCCGGCGCTGGTCGCCGTAGGGGAGCGAGCCGGCCGGCTCGTCCGCCCGCGGCAGCAGGCGGGTGCGCTCCAACCAGAAGCGCGCCTTCTCGACCGCCTCGCGCTCGGCCGCGCGATAGCCGGGCCAGCCGAGCAGGCCGAGCAGGCTCATGCCGCTCGCCCGCATCAACACGTTGTGCTGGGCGACCAGCAGGTTCTCCAGCACCGACATGCCGGCGAACAGGCGGATGTTCTGGAAGGTGCGGGCGACGCCCGCGGTCTTGGTGATGCGGAAATCGTCCAGCCGTTCCAGCAGGAATTCCCGGCCGTCCTTGCGGGTCAGGGCCAGGCGGCCGACGGTCGGCTTGTAGAAGCCGGTCAGGCAGTTGAAGACCGTGGTCTTGCCGGCGCCGTTCGGCCCGATCACCGCGGTGATGCGGCCGGCTTCCGCTTCGAAGGAGACGTCGTTGATGGCGACCAGGCCGCCGAAGCGCATGGTCAGATGCTCGACCCGGAGCAGCGGCGTGGTCATGCCCGTGCTCCCTTCCGGCGGTTGATGAAGATCGTCGGATCGCGGTGCGAGAGAAGGCCGCGTGGCCGCCAGACCATGATCAGCACCATGCCGAGGCCGAACACCAGCATCCGGTATTCGGCCAGGCTGCGGAAGGCTTCGGTCAGGCCGATCACCAGGATCGCGGCCAACGCCACGCCGAGCTGGCTGCCCATGCCGCCGAGCACGACGATGGCCAGGATCATCGCCGATTCGAGGAAGGTGAAGCTCTCGGGCGAGACGAAGCTCTGGGTCGTGGCGAAGAAGGAGCCGGCGAAACCGGCGAACATGGCGCCGATCGCAAAGGCGGTCAGCTTGGTGTTGGTCGGATTGATGCCGAGCGCGCGGCAGGCGATCTCATCCTCGCGCAGCGCCTCCCAGGCGCGGCCGACCGGCAGGCGCCGGATCCGGATCGTGAAGACGTTGACCACCAGGGCCAGCACCAGGATCAGGTAGAAGAAGAAGATCGAGCGGTGCAGGGGCGAGAAGTCGAGCCCGAACAGCTGGTGGAAGGCGACCACCCCCTCCGGCGGGTTGCGCACGAAGGGATGGCCGAAGAAGGTGAGCCGCGGGATCGAGCCGATGCCGTTCGGCCCGCCCGAGAAGCTGGCCCAGTTGAGCAGCACGATCCGGATGATCTCGCCGAAGCCGAGCGTCACGATGGCGAGATAATCGCCGCGCAGGCGCAGCACCGGGAAGCCCAGCATGACGCCGAAGGAGGCGGCGAACAGGCCGGACAGCGGCAGCGCCTCCCAGAAGTCGAAGCCGTGTTGCTTCGAGAGAATGGCGTAGGTATAGGCGCCGACGGCATAGAAGGCGACATAGCCGAGGTCGAGCAGACCGGCGAGGCCGACCACGATGTTGAGGCCCCAGGCCAGCATCATGTAGGTCAGCACCCGGATCGCCGTATCCATGATGTAGGAATTGGCGAAGGGCATCATGGGCAGCAGCACGGCACAGGCGAGCAGCAGGAAGCCGAGGCCCTGGGTCACCAGGCGGCGCAGGCGCTCGGCCCGCTCGTCGTCGCTCTCGGTCCTGGTGGCGGCGGCCTTGTCGCGCCGGGCGGCATAGATCGAGAACAGCCCGCGCAGCACCAGGCCGATGCCGGCAGCCAGGGCGAGGACTTGCAGGAGCCCGGTCGGCCAGGGCACGGCGATGCCGGCGACGATCAGCAGGCCGCCGACGCCGAAGGCCGGGACGGTCAGACCGCGCTCGCCGAGGGCGAGGCCGAGGCGGCCGAAGAACACCACCACGATGCCGACGGCGACTTCGGAGAAGCGCATGTTGAGGGAGAGCTGGCCGCCATTGTCATAGGTCTGCAGCCCGACGATGGGGCCGGCCAGGATCATGGCGATCAGGGCGACGAGGGCGGCGTCCCGAAGTGCGGCCAGGGCGGGCGTGGCGGGGGCGCGGGTCGAGGCGAGGGCGGCGACGCTCATGCTCAGACCTTCTCGATCTCGGGCCGGCCGAGCAGGCCGGTGGGCCTGAAGATGAGCACGAAGACGAGGATGGTAAAGGCCGCCACATCCTTGTATTCGACCGAGAAATAGGCCGACCACAGGGCTTCGATCAGGCCGATCAACAGGCCGCCCAGCACCGCCCCGGGCAGCGAGCCGATGCCGCCCAGCACGGCCGCGGTGAAGGCTTTGATGCCGGCCAGGAAGCCGATGTAGAAATCGATCACGCCGTAATAGAGCGTCACCATCATGCCGGCGACGGCGGCCAGCGCGGCGCCGATGACGAAGGTGGTCGAGATCGTGCGGTCGACGTCGACCCCGATCAGCGAGGCCATGGTGCGGTCCTGCTCACAGGCGCGCTGGGCACGGCCGAGCGGGGTCTTGGTGATCAGATAGGTGAAACCGACCATGAGGGCGATGGTCATCACCACGATGAAGACCTGGAGATAGGACAGCGTCACGGTGAAGCCGTCGGCCGAGGTCATCAGTTCGAAGCCACCGCGGATCACCGGCGGGATCGGCTTCGGCCGCGCCCCTTGCGATAATTGGACGTAGTTCTGCAGGAAGATCGAGACGCCGATCGCGGAGATGAGCGGCGCCAGGCGGAACGAGCCGCGCAGCGGCCGATAAGCGATCCGTTCGATCGACCAGCCGTAGAGGGCGGTGATCGCCATGGCGCAGACCAGCACGATCAAGAGGGCGAGCGGCACCCAGGTGATGCCGATGATGCCCATCAGGAGAATGCCGATCAGGGAGAGGAAGGCGCCCAGCATATAGACTTCGCCATGGGCGAAATTGATCATGCCGATGATGCCGTAGACCATCGTATAGCCGAGGGCGATGAGGGCGTAGACGGCGCCGAGCGTGATGCCGTTGATGAGCTGCTGAACCAGATATTCCAAGGCTCAGCCCTCC
>JAYSCC010000037.1:0-12663 GCA_041915065.1 Zavarzinia sp. | reverse complement strand
GCCGCCCTCTTCTACGCCGTCGAAATCCCGCCCGAGGGGGGCGACACTTTGTTCGCGGATTCGACCGCCGCCTTCGAGGCCCTGCCCGAGGATGAGAAGGCCTATCTCCGCGGGCTGACCTGCATCCATTCCTGGGCCCGGCTGCACGAACAGCTCGAAGCCATGGACCCGACGCGGACCCCGCTCTCCGACGAGGCGAAACGGAAATTCGCCCCCGTGCCCCAGCCCCTGGTGTTCCGGAACCCGGTGACCGGGCGGGAGTCGCTCTGGCTCGCGCCCCAGGTGGTGGCCGAGATCCCGGGCCTGAGCGCCGCCGAGGCGGAAACGCTGCTGGAACGCCTGACGGCGCACACGACGGCGCCCCGCTTCACCTATCGCCACAAGTGGAACAAGGGCGACCTGGTGTTCTTCGACAATCGCGGCACGTTGCATACCGCGACCGTCTTCGACTACGAGCGTTACCTCCGCCTCATGTACCGGACGACGATCCTCGACGTCGCGGCCTGATCGATAAGCGAGCGATCAATAACCGCGGGCGAGGTCGACGGCGTTCAGCATCGCCTCGCCCCGGACTGCCCGGTCGAAATTCTCGATCACGGTCGCGGCGGCGCTGGAGGGCGCGATGCTGCCGGCGACATGCGGCGTCACCAGGATCTCGGGCCGGCCGTAGATCGGATGCTCGGCCGGCAGCGGTTCTTCGGAGAAGACGTCGAGGGTGGCGCCGGCGATCTGCCCTGCCTCGATCGCGGCGATCAGGTCGGCCTCGATCAGATGGGCGCCACGCCCGATGTTGACGACGAAACTGCCCGTCTGCATCAGGGCGAAAGTGCCGGCGTTCAGGATCCCCGCCGTCTCGGGCGTGAGCGCCAGGACATTGATCACCAGGCGACAGCGGGCCAGGAAATCCGGTAGTTCGCCGGTGCCGGCGAAACATTGCACGCCCTCGATCGCCCGCGCCGTGCGCGACCAGCCGAGCACGGGGAAGCCCAAGTTGCGGAGCGCCTCGGCAACGGCACCGCCCAGCACGCCGATGCCCATCACGCCGACCGGGAAATCCGCCTTGGCCGGTGCCGGCGCATAGTCCCACAGGCGCGCCCGGGTCTGGCGCTCGAAACGGTCGAAGCCGCGGTAATGGCGGAGGGTGGCGGTCAGCGCGTAGTCGACCATGGTTTCGGTCAGGCTGGCGTCGACCAGGCGGGCCAGGGGCACGCCGGGGGGCAGGGCCGTCAGGTCGAGCTGGTTGACCCCGGCGCCGAGCGACTGGATGCCCTTCAGGTTGCGATAGGCAGAAAGCCCGCCCGGCGGCGGCTTCCACATGAGGGCGAATTCAACCGCGTCGGGATCCTCGATCGCCCGCCAATCGACCATGGCGAGATCCGGACGGCGGGCGGCCACCGCCTCGCCCCAGGCCACGGGATCGTCCAGGTCACTCGAAAACAGGATGATACGCTTCATGTCGGCCCCGATCGTCGCCATTGAACCTCTGCCGAGGCTTGCAGAACCACCGCCTGCTGCGATTATGAATCTTTCAAAGAGTCATTTGAACAGCGATAAAGTCCAAATATTAAGCCGTGAAAAGCCTTTAATTCCGCGGGATTGCGGAAAAATTGTGCAGTCCCGACCAAATATTGAACAGATTCGGCCCGATTGACACCGACACACCCCCCTCCCCTACACTGAGGCCATCAGGACGAAACCCGAAGCCGGAGGGGCGATTTCGATGGCGATGGCGACACGGCGGCATCCAACTGACGTAATCAGGCAGGACCTCGCTGTTGCCCATCGCGTCGCCGCCCGCTTCGGCATGACCGACCTGATCTACAGCCATTTCTCCGCCCGCGACGGCGACCGGCCGGAATGTTTCTTCATCACGCCTTACGGCCGCCTGTTCGAGGAAGTTGCCGCCGAGGCGCTGTCCCTCGTGCGCATGACCGAGAACGGCTATGCCGTCGAAGGCTCGATGAACCCGGCCGGTGCCGTAATCCACGAGGCGGTCTATGCCGCCAGGCCCGACGTGGGCGCCGTCTGCCACACCCATACGCGGGCGGGCGTCGCCCTGTCGATGCTGGCCGAGGGATTGTTGCCGCTCTCGCAATTCGCCCTGCGCTTCTATGGCAGGGTCGGTTATCACGCCTATGAAGGCGCCACCCTGATCCCGGGCGAACGCCGCCGCCTGCAGGAGAGTTGCCGGGGCGTCGACGTTGTGATCCTGCGCAATCACGGCCTGCTCACCCTCGGACGCGACATCCGTGAGGCATTCTCGCGCATGTATTTCCTCGACCGCGCGGCCCAGGTGCAGATGGATGTCCTGGCGAGCGGCCGCGCCCTGTGCGAACTGGGCGAAGAGATCCGCGAAGTCACTTATGCCCAATATGCCGGTCTCGGCGACGAGGACATGGAGGAACGGCTGGATCTCGAATGGTCGGCGCTGTGCCGGCTCGGTGCCACGCGGGAGGCCGGCCATGCGTGATCATGTCGGCTGGCGCGCGCGCATCGGCCTCGTCTACATGGCGTCGAGCATCGTCATGGAGCCCGAATGCTATGCCATGGCGCCCGAAGGGGTTTCGATCCATACCGCCCGCATCCACCTGCCGACGGTGACCGAGGACGGGCTCCGCGCCATGATGGAGGGCGGGCCGCTCGAGGACGCCGCCACCCTGCTCGGCTATGCACCGCTCGATAGCGCGCTGTTCGGCGGGACGAGCGCCAGCTTCCTCGACGGCGGCACCTATGACGCGACGGTGATCGCGCGTATGAAGGCGAAGATGGGCGGCGACCTCCCGGTCACCACCTCTTCGACCGCCGCGGCCCTGGCCCTCGCGAAGCTGGGCGCCAGGAAGATCACCTTCACCGGGCCCTATAATGCGGCGGTGACGGGGCGCGGACGGCGCTTCTTCGAGCAGCGCGGCTTCGAGGTACTGGACGCCTTCGGCCTTGGAATCGAAGGCGACCACGCGATCGGCAATGTACCGCTCGAAGAGGTCTATCGCTTCGTGAAGAAGGTGGCCTTGCCGGGCTCCGACGCCGTCTTCATCAGCTGCACCAATTTCCGCACCGTGGGCGCCTTGGATGCGCTGGAGGCCGACCTCGGTATTCCGGTCGTGAGTTCGATCCAGGCATCCTTCTGGCACGCCCTCCGTCTCGCCGGGGTGCGCGACCGGATGCAGGGCTTCGGCAGCCTGTTCGACGTTGCGGAGGTCTGACATGGTCGCCCTGCGTCTCACCCCGCTGTCCGACGCCGTTGGCGCCGAGGTTCACGACGTCGACCTGAACGGCCCGATCGATGCCGCGCTCTTCGCCGCGATCGAGCAGGCCTTCCTGGACCACGGTCTGCTGCTGTTCCGCGGCCAGGACTTGAGCCCCGCCGCCCATGTGGCGCTGAGCCGGCGCTTCGGCGACCTCGAAATTCACGTCCAGAAGAATTTCCTGCTCGACGGCCATCCCGAGATCCTGGTGATCGGCAACGACCATGACGCAGCAGGCCGACCGACCGGCTATTTCATCCCGGGCGACGGCGACTGGCATACGGACATGTCCTATATCGCGAGACCCAGCCTCGGCTCGCTCTTCTATGCCGTGACCGTGCCGCCGACGGGGGGCGACACTGTCTTCGCCGGTGCGACCGCCGCCTACGAGCGCCTGCCGGCGGCCGAGAAGGAACGCCTGCACGGTCTCCGCGCCATCCACGACTATCCCTATTTCGATGCCAAAATGTGCGCCAAGGACCCGGCGCGCCGCCCGCTCGACACGAGCCAGCGCCGCCGCACACCGCCGGTCGCCCATCCGATCGTGCGCACCCACCCGGCAACCGGGGGCAAAGCGATCTATCTCTCGGCCGAAGTGATCTCCGGCGTCATCGGCATGGAGGACGAGGCGGGCCGTACGCTCTGTCACGCACTCGCCGACTACGCCACGTCCGAGCCCTTCACCTATGCCCACCAGTGGCGCCAAGGCGACCTCCTGCTGTGGGACAACCGCTGCACCATGCACAAGGCGACGTCCTACGACTTCCATTGCCACGTTCGGACCATGCACCGGACCACCGTATCGGGCGACGTCCCGTTCTGAGCCGCCGGGGACCGGCGTTATCGGCTGTTTTTCGAGGAGGGTGCTGACATGACACGGAATGCGACTGTTTTCGCCGGCGTGCTGCTCGTCCTGAGCGCGGCGCCCGCCCTGGCCGGGCAGAAGGTGATCATCGGCAACGAGGGAACCTATCCGCCCTTCAGCATGATGTCGACCGACAGCCAGCTCACCGGCATCGAGCCCGAGCTGGCGCGCGAGATGTGCAAGCGGGCCGAGCTCGACTGCGAATTCTCGGTGATGGACTTCAAGGCCCTGATCCCCTCCCTGCTCCAGGGCAAGGTCGACATGGTGGGCAGCCAGGTGAAGCCCCTGGCCGAGCGCAAGGCTGTCGCCCTGTTCTCGATCCCGATCGTCTATAACAACGATGCCTTCGTCGTGCGCAAGGACAAGACCTATCAGTTCACCAAGGAAGGGCTGAAGGGGGTGCGTATCGGCGTGCAACGCGGCTCGTCCCAGGCGAAATATATCGCCGACAATTTCGGCGACGCGGTCGACGCCGTGCTCTACGACAATCCCGACCAGATCCGCCTCGACCTCCTGTCCGGCCGGATCGAGATGACCTTCGGCGCCCGCCTGAACTGGACCCTCGAACTGATCGACAAGCCCGAGGGCAAGGATTGGGCGGTGGCCGGCGACTATTGGACCGGCGATGCCAGCATTCCGCCGGCCGAGCGCGGCTCGAGCTGGATCGTGCGCAAGGGCGACGACGCCCTGCTGGCCAAGATCAACGCGGCGCTGACCAGCATGATCGAGGACTGCACGGTGACCAAGATCCGCAGCAAATACATCTCCGTGCCGATCGTGCCCGGCGAAGCGAAGTGCCAGTGAGCCGCGAATTCCCCCCAACCAGGAGTAACGTGATGCGTCTATCCAGCCTCGGTGCCCTCGCCTTCTGCCTGTTCGCGGCGGCGGCACCGGCTTCGGCCGAAACCCTGATTGTCGGCAACGAGGGCACCTATCCGCCCTTCAGCATGAAGCAGCCCGACGGCGCCCTGATCGGCATCGAGCCCGACCTGGTGCGCGAAATGTGCAAGCGCATGGCGACCGAATGCGAATTCTCGGTCATGGACTTCCAGGCCCTGATCCCGTCCCTGCTCCAGGGCAAGATCGACATGCTGGGTTCGCAGCTCACGCCCCTGCCCGAGCGCAAGGCAAAGATGCTGTTCGCCAAGGCGATCATTTTCAACCATGACGCCTTCTTCTACCGCAAAGACAAGACCTACGACTTCGCCAACAAGGAAGCGATGAAGGACGTGGTCATCGGCGTGCAGAGCGGCACGCCGCAGGCCAAATACGTCCAGACGACCTACGGCGACGTGCTGACGCCGAAGCTCTACACCAATCCCGACCAGATGCGCCTCGACCTGCTGGCCGGACGCCTGGACATGGTCTTCGGTGCCAACCTGAACTGGACCTCGTCGCTGCTCGACAAGCCGGAAGGCAAGGATTGGCGCATGGCCGATTTCACGGTCTGGACCGGCGATCCGACGCTGCCCGAAGCCGAGCGCGGCTCGAGCTGGGCCGTACCCAAGGGCAAGGAGGTGCTGATCGAGAAGATGAACGCCGCCCTCGAAGCCATGCTCGCGGATTGCAGCTTCACCAAGATCCGGGAGAAATACCTCTCCGTGCCGATCTCGCCGGACGAGAAGGCCTGCGTCTCCAAGGCCGGCTGATCGCACGAAGGCCCGGCCGGCGCAGCCCCCCGCGCCGGCCGGGCAAACTGCCAGGAGTGAGTGGATGGAGCTTCTGTCCTTCGGCGACAAGGGTTACGGCGACGAACTCTTTTACGGCGCCCTGATCACGATCCAACTCGCCGTCTTCGGCTATCTCCTGGCCCTCGTGCTGGGGATCGGCTTCGGGCTGTTCTCGTTGAAAGGCAAAGGGCCGCGCTGGTGGGCGTTCCGGGCCTATGCCTCGGTCTTCACCGGGGTACCCTCGCTCCTGGTGATCTTCCTGTTCTATTTCGGCGGCGCTGAGATCGTGCGCAGCGTGCTCGCCCCGCTTGGCGTCAATCTCCGCCTCGACGTGACCTCGTTCATGCGGCCTATCTGGGCGACCTGATCCGGAGCGCCATCATCAATGTGCCGAAGGGCCAGTTCGAAGCCTGCGAGGCACTGTCGGTGCCGCGCCGCCACCTGTGGCTCAGCGTGGTGCTGCCCCAGGCGCTGCGCCTCGCCCTGCCCGGCCTCGCCAACACCTGGATCGTGTTGCTGAAGGATACCGCTCTCGTTTCCCTCGCCGGGCTGAACGACCTGATCGCCCAGGCCAAGGTCGCGGCCGGTTCCACCAAGCAGCCCTTCGTCTTCTATACCGCGGCCCTGCTGTTCTTCGTGCTGATCAGCACCTTGACCATGCCGGTAGTGCGGCGGGTGGCGCTGCGGCTCGACCGCGGCCAGCGCAAGGCGGGGGTCTGAGCATGACCTTCGATTTCGCCCTTGCCCGAGAGAATATGCCGGCCCTGATCAACGGCGCGGGCATGACCTTGCTGGTCACCTTCACCGTGATGGCGGTAGGTGCTCCCCTCGGCCTGCTCGTCGCCTTCGCGCGCATGTCGAAGCGCCGGCCGCTCGCCGCCTTCGGCGCCGCCTATGTCGCGATCTGCCGCGGCGCGCCCAGCCTGATCCTGCTCTACCTGATCTACAACGGCCTTGCCCAGCTCGACATCGTGCGCCACGGCTGGGCCTGGTTCCTGTTCCAGCACGCCTTCTTCTGCGTCGTCATCGCCTTCGCGCTCAATCATTCGGGCTATATCGTCGAGATCCTGCGCGGCGGCATGGAGGCGGTACCGGCGGGTCTCCTGGAAGCGGCGGCGGCACTCGGCCTCAGCCCCCGGCAGATCCTGTGGAAGGTGCGTCTGCCGATCGCCGTCCGTTACGGGCTGAAGGCCTATCAGAACGAAGCCCTGCTGTTCATGAAGAGCACGGCGGCGGTGAGCGCCGTGACCCTGACTGATCTGACCGCGGCGGCGAACGAGATCTTCTATCTGACCTACGACCCCTTCACGCCGATCATCACGGCGGGCGTCATCTATTGGATCATCAACTTCGTCATGCGCACGGGCTTCGGCTGGATCGACCGCCGATTGAACCGCCACATCAGCGCCGCCTAGGAGCCCCCTCATGGAATTCGCCAAGCTCGACCGCTATCCCGCCGTTGCCCTGGCCGGGGTGCAGAAATGGTACGGGCAGTATCACGCTCTGCGCGCCGTCGACCTCACGGTCGAGCGGGGCGAGAAACTGGTGGTCTGCGGTCCGTCCGGCTCCGGCAAGTCGACCCTGATCCGCTGCATCAACGCACTCGAAGCCCATGATGGCGGCGCCATCACCGTGAACGGCGTGACGCTCGGCAAGGACCGCGCCTCGGTCCTCGACGTCCGGCGCGAGGCGGGCATGGTGTTCCAGCAATTCAACCTGTTCCCCCATATGACAATCCTGGAGAACTGCACCTTCGCCCCCCGGACCAGCCTGAAGCTGTCCCGTGCCCAGGCGGAGGAACGGGCCATGCGCTATCTGGCCCGTGTCCATATCGCCGACCAGGCGCATAAGTTCCCGGCCCAGCTCTCGGGCGGGCAGCAGCAGCGCGTGGCGATCGCCCGTGCCCTCTGCATGGAGCCGCGTATCATGCTGTTCGACGAGCCAACCTCCGCCCTCGATCCCGAAATGGTGGGCGAGGTCTTGCGCGCGATCGAAGAATTGACCGCCGACGGCATGACCATGATCTGCGTCACCCACGAAATGGGCTTCGCCCGCCGCATCGCCGACCGCTGCCTGTTCATGGACCGGGGCGAGATCGTCGAGCAGGCCTCGGCCGAAGATTTCTTCGAGCGGCCGAAAAGCCCCAGGCTCCAGGACTTCCTGAGCCAGATCCTTCACTGATAACCAGGTTTCCGAACATCATGACCACCGAGCCGTCGAACCCGCAGCCCCAGGATGCCGCGCTGATCCCGCGCTATGCCGGGATGCCCACCTTCATGCGCCTGCCCATGCGCGCGACCGCGGAAGGGGTCGACATCGCCCTGGTCGGCGTGCCCTTCGACGGCGGCACCACCAACCGCGCCGGCGCCCGCCACGGCCCGCGCGAAGTGCGCAACGCCTCCGCCTTCATGCGCCGCATCCACCATGCCACCGGCGTCTCGCCCTATGATCTCGCGGTGGTGGCGGACCTCGGCGATTCCCCGGTCAATCCGATCGACGTGATGGAATCGCTGAAGCTGATCACCGGCTTCTTCAACAGCTTGAAGGCCCATGGCTGCACCCCGATCGCAGCCGGCGGCGACCATCTGATCACCCTGCCGATCCTGCGCGCGCTCGCCGCCGACGGGCCGGTGGGCCTGATCCATTTCGACGCCCATTCCGATACCAACGACCGCTATTTCGGCGACAATCTCTATACCCATGGCACGCCCTTCCGCCGCGCGGTCGAGGAAGGCCTGATCGATCCCAAGCGCGCGGTGCAGATCGGCATCCGCGGCTCGATCTACGATCCTTCCGACCTCGACTTCGCCAAGGCGGTCGGCTTCCGCATCATCTTCATCGAGGAATTCATCAAGCGGACGGCGGAAGACATCATCGCCGAAGCGCGCGAGATCGTCGGCGGCGGGCGGACCTATGTCTCCTTCGACGTCGACGCGATCGACCCGGCCCAGGCGCCGGGTACCGGCACGCCGGAGATCGGCGGCTTCTCGACCTTCGAGGGGCAGCGCATGATCCGCGGCCTCGCCGGGCTCGACATCATCGGGGCCGACGTGGTCGAAGTCTCGCCGCCCTTCGACGTCTCCAACATGACCTCCCTGCTCGGGGCGACGCTGATGTTCGAGCTGCTCTGCGTGATCGCCGGCAACCGGGGGAAGTGACATGGCTCACGGCTACGAGGGCGGGCGGCTGGACCTGCCCTTTACTGGCTTCTGCACCTTCGCCAAGAGTGGAATCTGCACTGATTGGGACAAGATCGAAGCGGATGTCGCGGTGCTGGGCGCCCCCCTCGACATGGGCACCCAGTGGCGGGCGGGGGCGCGCCTCGGGCCGCGCGCCATCCGCGAAGCCTCGACCCTGTTCTCCTTCGGGCACGACGGCGCCTATGACCACGAGGACGACGTCACCTATCTGACCGCGGACCAGGGCCGCATCGTCGACATCGGCGATGCCGACATCATCCACACCGACCAGATCCGCTCCCTCGCCGCGATCGAATTCGGCGTCCGCAAGATCCTGGCCGCCGGGGCGATCCCCGTGGTGCTGGGCGGCGACCATTCGATCAACATCGGCTGCATCAATGCCTACGAGGGGCAGGAGCCCTTCCATATCGTCCATATCGACGCCCATCTCGATTTCGTCGACGAGCGCCAGGGCGTTCGCTTCGGCCACGGCAATCCGCTGCGCCGGGCGGCGGAAAAGCCCTGGGTCAGCGGCCTGACCCAGATCGGCATCCGTAACGTCTCCTCGACCGCCAAGGAGGGTTATGACGACGCCCGGCGCATGGGCTCCGACATCATCTCGGTCCGCCAGTTCAGGAAGCTGGGGCTCGAGGCCGTGATCGACCGCATCCCGGCCGGCGCCCGCTATTATTTCACCATCGACATCGACGGCTTCGATCCCTCGATAGCACCCGGCACCGGCACGCCGTCCCACGGCGGCTTCCTCTATTACGAGATTCTGGAACTGCTGGAAGCGCTGACCAGGCGGGGCACGGTGGTGGGCATCGATCTCGTCGAGGTTGCGCCCGACTACGACCATAGCGGCACCACCGCCATCCTGGCAGCCCAGCTCCTGATGAATGTCGTCGGCCGGATGTTGTACCACCGGGCCGCCATCCGTTAGCCTTGCCCCATGAATGTCGACAATATCGACCTTCGCCTGCTCCGGGTCTTCCATGCGCTGGCCGAGCACGGCGGTTTCGCGGGCGCGCAGGCGCAGCTCGGCCTGACGCCGTCGACCCTGTCGATCCACCTCTCGAACCTCGAGCAGCGGCTCGGCGTCGTCCTTTGCGAACGCGGGCGCGGCGGCTTCCGCCTGACCGACAAGGGCGAGCGGGTGTTCCTCTCGACCAAGCGGCTGTTCGCTGCCCTCGAAGGCTTCCGGGCCGAGACCGCCTCGCTGCGCGGCAAGCTGGTCGGCGAACTCGCCATCGGCATCGCCGATTCGACGGTGACCGACGAACATTCGCCGATCGCCGCCGCCATCCGCCGCTTTGAGGCACGCGACAACGACGTCCATCTGCGCCTGATCGTCGACCGGCCAGCCGGCCTCAATCACGCCCTTCTGGACGGGCGGCTCAATCTCGCGATCGGCTTCTTTCCCCGGCCGGTCGCCGGGGTCAATTACGAGAAGCTCTATACCGAGAAAGGCCAGCTCTATTGCGGCGTCGGCCACCACCTGTTCGGCCTGCCGCCCCAGGCGGTCGACGCCATCGCCCTCGGCCGCTCACATTTCGTGGCGCGGGCCTACAGCCTCGAACGCGACCTGAACGCGATCGGCCATGTCTCGCACAAGGCGAGCGTCGAGAACATGGAAGCCCAGGCGCATCTGATCCTGTCGGGCTGTTTCATCGGCTTCCTGCCCGAGCATTACGCCCGGAGCTTCGTCGCCGCAGGGCGCATGCAGGCAGTGGCGCCGGAGCGCTTCACCCTGCCGTCCGAAGTCTTCCTGGCGACGCCTGCCGTGGGCAAGCCGAACATGGTCGTCTCGACCTTCTGCGACGACCTTCGCCGCGAGAACGCCGTCCTCGCGGCGTGATCGACCTCAGTGGTCGACGGCCGAAGTGTCTTCCGAGTCCGGGCTGTCCTCGTCGCGGAGCTGGTCCATCATCTCGCGGTGGTGGGCGCGGGTGTCGATCACCACGGAGAGCGCCACACCGTCCCGCGTGATGGCGCGGTAGACCGGGCCGGGCATGGCACTGTCACAGCCGATATTGGTGGCGCTGATGAAGAAGTCTGCGTCGTCCCAATCGTCGACCATGCGGAACTTGGGGCCCAGATAGGTGGCGACCTGCGGGTCTTCGGCGCAGACGGCGACCGTATAGGGCTTGTCCTGCCGGTTCGCCTCAAACTCGACACCGTGACGCAGCTCGATCGCCGCCTGGCGGAGCGAGTCCGACCAATAATCGCCCTCGAAACGCCCCGTGGCTCCCTTGAGGCCACCGACGAGCTGGTTGTAGCCGACATATTCGTAAGGGTGCAGGCGGATGAAAGCGGCGGCATCGAAGGCGAAGAGCGCCAGTACCACGACCGCGACGCCGATACCGAACCCGGCGGCCTTGGCATAGGACCAGCGGAACAGCGCGGCGAGCCCGATCGAGCCGATGACCGTGGCGACCGGAATGACGAAAAGGAAATGCCGGATGCCGTTATAGAGCGGCGGCCGCGAGACCAGGGTGAAGACGATCGGAACCGCCAGCGCCAGGACGAGCGGGAGATGATCGACCAAGCGCCGCCGCCAAGCCTTGTTCACCAAGCCGGCCGCGCCGAAGCCGAGCGCCGCGACCACGCCGAGGAGCGTGATCTCGGGCAGCTTGATCGCCAGATATTCCGACATGTAGTAGCGCGGCACCTGATCGATCTCGGTATCGACGCCGTTGATCAGGGTCGAGAGGTCGAAGGCGAAATTGCTGAAGGCGCCCATGGCGGTGAAGATGTTGCCGGGCGCCTGCACCGACCACGGCCAGGACACGGCCATGATCGCGAGCGCGATCAGGCCGGCGACCGCGAGCCGGCCGATCAGGGCCGGCAGGCGCCGCCAGCCGCCGAGCAGCATCATGCCGCCGCCGACCGTGAGCAACAGGTAGAGCACGGCGAAGACGCCGCCGACCCGGAGCCCCATGGCACAGCCGACCGCGACGCCAAGGCCGGCGACATGGCGCCAGGCCGGCAGCCCGGGCAGGCCGCGCGCCACGCAGGTGACGAAATAGAGGCTCCACACCATGGCGGCCGCGAAGGGCACGTCCTTGGTATGGGTGAACATGGCGCCGCCATACATGCCGGTAAAGACCAGGATCAGCGCGGCGACGATGCCGGTCTTCTCGCCCGCCAGCAGACGCGCCAGGTTCCAGGTGCCGAAGATGCCGATGATGCCGAAAGTGGCCGACAGGAGGTGGCGCAGCTCGTAAGTCGGCAGCGGCACACGGCCGTCCAGCCCGGCCGCGATCAGGTCGAACAGCCCGCCGTAGAGATAGAGGTTGATATAGTGGAAGGCGCGGTCGTCGGTGAAGCCGCTCTCATACCAAGCCCAGAGGAGCTGGCCATAGGTGTGCTGCACCGGCTCGTCGTTGCTGATGCCATAGTCCCGGAAGACATGGAGCACCCAGGCGACGGTCGCCGCGAAGAGGGCGATGCTGACGACCCTGGTCGCCGCGGGCGAGAGCCAGAGGGCGCGCAGGGCGGAGAGGCCGCGCACCAGAAGGCCGGCAGGGCGAGACGCCCTGTCGAATTCGGTAGCCTGAACGGTCATCGTGCGATTTCGTCGAGCAGGGAGGTCTGGGCAGTGGCCGCAGCGGGAAGAGCGGCAATGGGCAGGCGCCGGGCGGCACCCAATTCATCGGCAACAAGATATAACGGCCGCTGTTTCACTTCCGTGAAAATACGCC
>JAYSCC010000036.1:0-13008 GCA_041915065.1 Zavarzinia sp. | reverse complement strand
GCTCGCTCCCTTCGGGGTCGAGCCGGTCTCGGCCGGCACCCTCGGCCTGGCCGAGCCGGAGGAGACCGAGACCACTTTCGCCGGCAATGCCGAGCTGAAGGCGAGGGCGGCCGCGGCGGCTTCCGGCCTGCCGGCCCTGGCCGATGATTCCGGCCTCTCGGTCGAGGCGCTGGGCGGCGATCCCGGCATCTATTCGGCGCGCTGGGCCGGGCCTTCCAAGGATTTCGGCCTGGCCATGGAAAAGATCCAGGCCCTGCTCGCCGAGAAGGGCGCCGTTACGCCGGATGCCCGGCGGGCCTGGTTCACCTGTGCCCTCGCCCTGGCCTGGCCGGACGGGCGGATGGAGACTTTCCTCGGCGAAGTCCACGGCACCCTGGTCTGGCCGCCGCGCGGCAAGAACGGTTTCGGCTACGACCCGATGTTCCAGGCCGACGGCATGGAATTGACCTTCGGCGAAATGGAACCGGCGGCGAAACACGCGATCAGCCACCGCGCCATCGCCTTCGCCAAGCTGGTCGCCGCCCTGAAATGAGCCGCGACGAGCGGCGGCGGGTGCTCCAGGCGGGCGATCCCGGCAGCCTCGCGCTCTATGTCCATTGGCCGTTCTGCAAGGCCAAATGCCCCTATTGCGACTTCAACAGTCACGTTCGGGAGGCGGTCGATCACGCCGCCTGGGCCGCCGCCCTGGTCTCGGAAGTGGAACGGCTGGCGGCGCAGGTGCCGGAGCGCACGCTGACCTCGATCTTCTTCGGCGGCGGCACGCCTTCCCTGATGGCGCCCGAGACTGTGGCAGCGGTGATCGCGGCCGCCGGCCGGGCCTGGCCCTTCGCCGCCGACATCGAAATCACCCTGGAAGCCAATCCGACCAGCGTCGAAGCGGCCAAGCTGCGCGATTTCAGGGCCGCCGGGGTCAACCGCGCCAGTCTCGGCGTGCAGTCGCTGGCCGAGGGCGACCTCCGCTTCCTGGGCCGCCAGCATTCGGCGGCGGAAGCCCTGGCGGCCGTGGCCCTGGCACGGGAGACTTTTCCCCGCGTCTCCTTCGACCTGATCTATGCCCGGCCCGGCCAGACCATCGAGGCCTGGCGCCGCGAACTCGGCCAGGCACTGGCCTTCGGGCCGGATCACCTCTCGGTCTATCAACTCACCATCGAGGAAGGCACGGCCTTCCATGCCGCGGTGCGCCGGGGCGACTGGTCGCCCCTCGACGAGGAGGCCCAGGCCGCCCTGTTCGAGGTGACGCAGGAGGTTCTGGGGGCGGCCGGCCTGCCCGCCTATGAAATCTCCAACCACGCGCGCCCGGGGAACGAGAGCCGGCACAACCTGACCTATTGGCGCTACGGCGATTATGCCGGCGTCGGCCCCGGCGCCCACGGCCGCCTGCCCGGCAAGGACGGCACCCGCCTCGCCACCGCCGCCTTCCGCAAGCCGGAAACCTGGCTCGACCATGTGACCACGAGGGGCGACGGCACCGAGACCCTGGCCGAACTCGACGCCGCGACCCAGGTCGACGAAGCCCTGATGATGGGGCTCCGCCTCACCGAAGGCGTGCCGCTCGCCCGGATCGAGCGCCTGGGCGGTGCCGCCTTCGACCAACTCGTCTCGCCGGCGCGGCTGCAGCGCCTGGTCGACGGCGGCTTCCTGCACCTGGCCGGCGATCGCCTCTTCGCCACCGCCCGGGGCCGCGAAGTGCTGAACACGCTGCTCGGCGAATTGCTGGCCTGAGCGCGCGGGGCGTCAGCGCCGGCTGCTGCCCTGGTCCATCTCGATGAAGGGCACGGCAGAACCCGGCACCATGGTCTGGGGCAGTTTGCCGTCCCAGCGTTCGGCGCGGATCATTTCGATCAGGCCCGGGTTGTCGCGCATGGCGTCGGCCTTGGCGCGCAGGGTGGCCGCTTCGGCTTCGCCGCGGAGACGGATGGCGTCGGCTTCCGCCTTGGCCTGGAGGGCGCGGGAATCGGCTTCGGCCCGGGCCTGGACCACGGTCGAATCGGCCTGGCCCTGGGCGGCGGTGCGACGGATTTCGGCCTGGACCTTCTCCCGCTCCAGGTTCTGGCGCAGCCGGGTGACCTCGACTTCGGCCTGCATGCGCTGTTCGATCGCCTGCTCGAAGGCGTCGGAGAAGTCGATGTTCTCGATCTGCACGCTCTCGACGATGATGCCTTCGTCCTTCACCGCCTCGCGGAGCGAATCCGTGATCTCGGCGACCAGGCGGGCGCGCTCGCCGACGATCGTGGGCGCGCTGAAGCGGCCGAACACCGCCTTGGTGCGGTCGAGCAGGGTCGGCACCAGGATGCGGTCGGCAAAATTGACGCCGAGCCTGGCGTAGATCTCCTTGGCGGCGCCCGCGGTGATCCGGTAGTTGACCGACATGTTCAGCTCCGCCCCCTGGATATCCTGCGAATAGGCGGCGACCTGGGGCAGTTCGAGCTTTTCCGTCCGGGTCGACAGGGTCACCACCTGGTCGATCAGCGGCAGCTTGAAATGGAGGCCCGGGGTGGCGACGTCGTAGACCGCGCCGTTCCTGAGCACCACGCCCGCCTCGCCCTCGTCGACCGTGTAGAAGCTCGACATCACCACGATGCCGGCGGCGACCAGGCCGGCGATCAGGCCGATACGGCGCAGGTTCAAGGCTGGACCGGCGCCACCCTTCGGGTTCAACATGGACATGATCTTCCCCCTTGCTGGCCGGTCCCCGCCGGCATCGTCACCCCCCGTGACACGATCGATATAGTGTAGCGCGTTCGCTTCAGGGAGCCCCCATGTCATCCCGCGTTTACGATCTCGCCGTCGTCGGTGCCGGCATCGTCGGCCTCGCCCATGCCCTGGCCGCGGCCAAGGCCGGCAAAAGAGTGGTGGTGATCGACCGCGACGCCTTCGCCGTGGGCGCCACGATCCGCAATTTCGGCTTCGTTACCGTGACCGGCCAGCAGGCCGGCACGGTCTGGAACCGCGCCCGGCGGAGCCGGGAGATCTGGGCCGCGGTGGCGCCCAAGGCGGGCATCCGGGTGCTGCACCGGGGTACCGCGGTGATCGCCCACCGGCCGGAAGCGGCCGCCGTGGTCGAAGCCTTCTGCGCGAGCGAGATGGGTGAGGCTTGCGAAATGCTGGGGCCGAAACAGATGGCCGAGCGCCTGCCCCTGCTCCGCCACCAGGATGCCGCCGCCTGCCTGTGGAGCCCGCATGAGATGCGGATCGAGTCCCGGGAAGCGGTGCCGCAGCTCGCGGCCTGGCTCGAGGGTGCCATGGGCATCACCTTCGTCCGCCAGGCCCTGGTCAAGGCGATCGAGCTGCCGCGGATCGAGACCACGGCGGGCACGATCGAGGCGGGCCAGGCGGTGGTCTGCCCGGGCGGCGATTTCCTCACCCTCTATCCCGAACTCTGGGCCCGGCATTCGCTCGACCTCTGCAAGCTGCACATGCTGCGCCTGGCGCCCCAGGGGGCCGGTTGGGTGCTGCCCGGCTCAGTCATGAACGACCTCTCGCTCGGCCGCTACCTCGGCTTCGCCGAACTGCCGGCGGCCGAGGCCCTGAAACGGCGCCTGGCCGTGGAGGAGGGGCCGAGCCTCGATAACGGCATCCACCTGATCGTGGTGCAATCGGCCGACGGCTCCCTCGTGGTCGGCGACTCTCACCACTACGGCCCGACCCACGACCCGTTCCAGCCGGAGCCGGTGGACGCCCTCATGGTCGGCCATGCCAAGCGCGCCCTGCATCTCGCCGACGAGCGGGTGGTCGAACGCTGGATCGGGGTCTATCCTCACCATGCGACCGAAGCCGCCCTGATCGAGGAGGCGGCGCCCGGCGTCCGTGCCGTCATGGTGACCAGCGGCACCGGCATGTCGACCGCCTTTGCGCTTGCCGAGGACGCGCTGGAAGGCTGGCTCGCGTGACAACAAAACGCTGGCGTCGGCCGGCGCCCCGTCCTATGTGATTAGCGGGGATGATCAGACACTTGCAGCGAAGCGGCGAAGGATTCCAGAAACCGCCTCGCCGCCGTTTCAACCACGAGGATCGCGACATGGCCTTCAAGCTTCCCGCCCTGAAATTCGACCCGGCCGCCCTGGCCCCCGCGCTCTCGGCCGAGAGCTTCTCCTACCATCACGGCAAGCACCACCAGGCCTATATCACCGTCGCGAACGAGATCGTGGCGGCGACCCCGGCGCTGCAGGGCAAGTCGATCGAGGAAGTGACCAAGATCGCCGCTGCCGACCCGGCCGCGAAGAAGCTCTTCAACAACGCCGGCCAGCACTTCAACCATTCGCTCTACTGGCTGTCGCTGTCGACGCCGGGCTCGACCAAGCCGTCGGCCGCCGTCTCGGGCCTGATCGACAAGGGCTTCGGCGATTTCGCCGCCTTCAAGACCGCCTTCGTCACCGCGGCGCTCGGCCAGTTCGGCTCGGGCTGGGTGTGGCTGACCAAGGACGGCGACAAGCTGGCGATCTCGACGACCGGCAATGCCGAGACCCCGCTGACCGCCGGCAAGAACCCGCTGGCCGTGATGGACGTGTGGGAACACGCCTATTACATCGACTATCGCAACAACCGTAAGGGCTTCGCCGAGACCTTCATCGACAGCCTGATCGACTGGTCCTTCGTCGAAAAGCGGATCGAGGACACCACCAGCCTCGACGCCGGCGTCTGAGCGGACGGTTTCGAAGGGGCGGCGGCCGCAGGGTCGCCGCCCTTCTTGCTTTCAGCCCCTCGTGCCGTCAGAACGAACGGGTGACGTAGAAGCTGACGTAGTCGCGGTCGGACAGGGCCTGCCCGTCACCCACCTCGCCGATATAGTAATTATAGAGGATCTGGGCCTGCCACACCGTGTCATAGGTGGCGCGGAGCCCGACGCCGACATTGCCCGTCCCTTCGCGGACGCCGTTCAGCGAACCCGGATCGCTGGAATAGCCTTTCAGGCCATAGGTCACGGTGACCGGCACCGCCAGGTTGAGGCGCGGGATCACGCGGTAATAGTTGGCGGTGAAATTGGCCCCGATGGCGGCCGCGAAATGGCTGGCGAGGGGGTTCATCTTGGCCGCGTTGTCGTCGACGCCGACCCGGTAGTTGGCCGCTACTTCGCCCGCCACGCTGATGTCGTCCCACAGAAGATCGCCGCGGAAGACATTGATGTAGGACGCCTGGGCATAGGCCATGCGGCCGACCGGGTAGAGCGGGTGGCCGTCGTTGTCGGCGAGCTGGCCCGGCATCACCATCAAGGACCCGGCGTTGAGCGGCATGTTCCAGCGGTAGTTCACGTCGACGCCGACATAGGCATCGTCGATCGTGGTCGACAGGCTGGCGCCCACCAGCTTGATCTTCTCGGGAAACACCAGGCTGTAGTCGCCGAGATCGGTGGTCGCGGGCGGGGCACCGCCGCCGAGGAAGATCAGGCCGGCCAGGGTCGGCTGCAGATAGACGCTGGGCGTCATCGCATTGTACTGCAGGGCGTGCAGGGCGATCGCCGTGTCGCCCTCGGGCCGGACGGTGGCGCTGACGCCGAAGGCGCCTTCGGCCGGCTCGGGATCGATGTCGTCGGCCCGGGTCAGGTGGTACTGGAAGGCCGGCGGGGCGCCGTTGAAGAGCAGGCGCTCGCCGCCCTTGTCCAGGATGTCGGTGGTGGAGAAATAGGAGCCGACGGGGGCGAGCTGTGTCTTCCGCCATTCGAACTGGTAATAGGCCGAGACCGAGAAATGGTCGCTGACCTGCAGCGTGCCGGCGATCTGCGCCACCGGCAGGACGATGTCCTTGAACTCCGAGCCGGGCGAAGCCGAGGCCTTGTAACCGTCGGCGGGCGCCATGGCGCCGGCGATGCCGTTGCCGCCGAAGAACAGGCTCTCGCCCCAGAGCTGGGCGAAGCGGCCGACCCGGAAAGTGAGCGGCATGTCGCCGAGGTCGTAGCGCCCGAAGGCCAGGAGATCGCGCAGGGCGACCCGCGGCCCGCCGGCATATTCCCTGGTGGCGCCGGTGAATTCGTCGGCCGCGGTGCCGGTCGAATTCAGGGTGTTGAGCGAATTGTTGTCGTTGTCCTGGCGGTAGAAGGAATCATAGAAGGCGTTGGCACTCGCCCGCAGGCCCCAGTCGCCGTATTTGAGGTCGAATTCGGCCGTGGTGTCGAGCCGGTTCGAGACGAAGCCGCGGTCGAAGGAGCGGGTGGCGTCATCACCGTTCAGGTTGATCAGATTGGCGTGGTCCGGTTCGGCCACGCGGTAGATCGTGCTGTATTTCACGTTGATGGTGATCGAGGCATCGACCCCCGGTGCTATGTCCAGCTTGGCCGCCTGGGCCGTCGCCGGCACCGCCGCCACGGCCATGCAGGCGAGTCCGAGACCGGCCTTGCGCCCCACCTTGCCCTTGTTCTTCCTCATCGTTCAGCCCTCCCTTGTTTTCTTGAATTTCAGGCCCGGCGGGGCCGGGCAGCCGGCCAGGCCAGATAGGCCAGGGCCGGCACCACCACCAGGGCACCCACCATGTTCCACAGGAACATGAAGGCCAGGATCAGACCCATGTCGGCCTGGAACTTGATGGGTGCCCAAAACCAGAAGATCACCCCGGCGCCCATGGTGAATCCGGTCAGCAGCACGACCTTGCCGGTGAAGCGGAGCGCCCTGAGATAGGCCGTGTAGAGGTCTTCGCCCGCGCGGATCCCGGCCAGCATCACCGAGATCACATAGAGCGCGTAATCGATGCCGACCCCGACCCCGAGGGCGACCACCGGCAGGGTCGCGACCTTGACCCCGATGTCGAGTTCGACCATCAGGGCTTCGGACAGGATCGAGGTGACGGCCAGCGGTACCAGGGCGCAGAAGGTCGCCCGGAGCGAGCGGAAGGCGATCAGGGTGAGCAGGGCGACAGCGCCATAAACGCCGAACAGCATGGTGTCCATGGCGCCCGAGACGACTTCGTTGGTCGCGGCCTGGACGCCGGCATTGCCGCCCGCGAGCTTCAACTGGAGCCCCGGGGTGCGGTCGGCGGCGATGAAATCGGCTGCCACCCTGGTCACGGCGGCCAGGGTCACCGCCCGGTGGTCGGCCAGATAGACATAGACCGGCAGCAGATCGCAGTTCAGCGACTTCAGCTCGCGCGGAGCATGGGGGGCGATCTGGTTCAGGGTCGGCTGATTGGCGATCAGCTCGAACCACTTGGGGTTCTGCTCGTTCATGCCCATGGTGGCCCAGCGGGCATAGCTGGCGTAGGACTGAGTCGCCTCGACCCCGGGCACCTGCTCGAGCGTCGCCTGCAGGCGGTCGATGGTGGCCAGCGTGCGATAGTCGAGGCAGGCGGTCCGTGTCGGCACCGCCATCACGACCAGGACGTCGCTGCTGGTGGCGTAATGGCCGATCAGATAGGCGGTATCGAGATTATAGCGGGACTCGGGCCGGAGTTCCGGGGCACCGGCATCGAGGTCGCCGATCTGTAGCCGCTGGGCGACCACCCAGCCGCCGGCCCCGACCGCCAGGGTGGCGGCCAGCACGGCGAGAGCGGGACCGCGCCGCGTCATCCCGGCGAGCAGGCGCCAGCCCGCCCCGGGCGGGCGCTGCTCGGCCCGGAGCGCGCGCTGGCGGGCGCGCCGGCCGACCCCGACATAGGAGAGCAGCACGGGGATCAGGATCAGGTTGGTGAAGATCAGCACGCCGACGCCGAGACTCGCCGTGAGGGCCAACTGGCGGATCGAGTCGATCTCGATCAGGAACAGCACGGCGAAACCGACGGCATCGGAGAGCAGGGCGGCGAGCCCGGCCAGGAACAGGCGGCGGAAGGTGAAGCGGGCGGCGATCAGGGGCGGCGTGCCGCGCGCAATATCCTGGGTGACGCCGTTCATCTTCTGGGCGCCGTGGCTCATGCCGATGGCGAAGACGAGGAAGGGCACCAACACCGAATAGGGATCGAGGGCATAGCCGATCAGGGCGGCGGCGCCGAGCTGCCAGACCACCGCGACCAACGAGCAGCCGACCACCAGCCCGGTCGCCCGCAGGCTGTGGGTATAGAGCAACAGAATGGCGCCCGAGACGGCGATCGCCAGGGCGAAGAAGACCAGCATGGTCTCGATGCCGCCGATCATCTCGCCCAGCACGCGGGCGAAACCGGTGACGCGCAGCGTGACACCCTTGGCGGCATAATCGTCGCGCAACTGGTCCAGCCGTTCCGAGAGGCGGCCGTAGTCGAGGGCGCGGCCGGTCTCGGGATCGCGGCTCATCAGGGGCGCATCAATGGCACTCGAGCGGAAATCGCCCGCGACCAGCGAGCCGACATAGGCCGAACGGGCAAGATTGGCCCGGACCTGGGCGACCGCGGCGGGCGAGCCGTCGTAGTCGTCGGGAATGACCGGGCCGGCGTCCAGCCCGTCTTCGGTCACCGCATACCAGCGGGTCGCCGGTGTCCACAGGGACGACATGTAACCCCGATCGACACCGGGGATCAGGAACACCCGCTCGCTGATGCCGCGCAACGTCTCGAGGTATTCGGCGCTCAGCACGCCCTGACCCTCGGGCGCCTCCACCACGATACGAATGGCGTTCCACTGCTTCTCCAGCCCCTTTCGGTGCTCGAGGAAGTTCTGGATATAGGGATGGGTGGTCGGCAGCATCCGCTCGAAGGACGCGTCGAGCCGGATGCCGGCGGCGGCGACGCCGAGCAGCACGGTCACCAAGGCGCAGAGGCAGAGCACGAGCAGGCGGTTGTTGAACACCAGGCGTTCGATCAGGCCGCCCGAATGGCGGTCGAATTCGCGGACCGCGCGGGTCGATTCGAGGAGATCGTCGTCGTCGATGGCGGTCACGATCCGCCTCCTTCCAGATCGGCGCGCGGCACCAGGACGAGGCCACCGAGACCGGTGATCAGCAAATCGCCCGCCGCGGTCTCGACCAGGCCGGTGGCCAGCATGGCGAGGCGGCGGGGCAGGGCGGTGAAATGGCGCCCGCCGTCGCGGCTGAGCAGCAGGCGGCCGTTGGCGGTGACCGCGGCCAGGCTGCCGTCGGCACGGCGGATCGCGGCGTCGATGGTGGCGTCGGTGCCGGTCTCGGCGGCCTGCCAATGCTCGCCGCCGTCGTCGCCGCGGAAGGCGTGGCCGCGCAGACCATAGGCGAAGAGGCCGCCGTCGCCGGCCGCGATCAGGCCGAAGAAACTGCCCTCATAGGGCGACGGCAGGGTGGTGAAACCCGCCTCGCCCGCCCGGCGGCGCATCAGAAGGCCGAGTTCGCCGGCGAGATAGAGATTGTCGCCGAGGCGGGCGACGCCATAGGGATGGGCTTCGTCGCTGGCATCGAGTTCGCGCGCCAGATAGCGCCAGCTCCGCCCGCCGTCGGCACTCTCGAAGGCCATCGAGAAGGCGCCGTAGACAGTCACCCTGTCAGCCGCGAGATCGAGCGCCAGGAAGGGCTTGTCGGCGCCCTGTTCGGCCAGGCGGCGGGCGCGGCGCTGCACCGCCGGGGGCCAATCGTCGCTCACGGCCGCCTGGGCGATTTCGCCGGCCCGGTAGCCGTCGAGCACCAGGGACCAGGTGGCGCCGCCGTCATTAGTCGCCAGGACGACGCCGAAATGGCCGACGGCGAAGCCGTGCTCGGCATCGGCGAAGGCGATCGCCGTGATGGTGGCGCCGACCGGCACCTCGGCCTGGCGCCAGTGATGGCCGCCGTCGGTCGAGCGCAGGATGGCACCACGCTCACCGCCGACCACCAGGGCGTCGCCCGCGCGGGCCGCCGCCAGCAGGGGTGTGTGCTCGGGCGCGGCCAGTCGCAGGGCCGGGCTGGTCAAGGCCACGACATCTTCGCGCGGCCGTTCAGGGCTCACGCTCTCGGCCGCGGCCGTGCCGATCGGGCTCAGGGCCGCCAGCACCAGGGCGAGCCCCGGCCAGCGGCGCCGCTTCGCTTCGGGCATCCGTCTTCTCCCCGCCGCGGCCCGAGGGCCACGGCATCGTCTTGGTGGTGCGTTACTGGCCGCGGCGGGCGGCCAGGGCGTCGGGCGTGAAGATCGACATGTCGATCGTCGGCAGGGGCACCGCGCTCTGCTTGCCGCCGCTGTAATCGACGGTGTCCAACCAGATCGCGGTATAGGCGCCGGCCTGGAGGTCGTAGCCGAACTGGGTGGTGGGCAACACCGCAGGAATATCCGGCGCCGCCATCGAGAGCTGGTAGATCATCTTCCAGAGGGCGCCATTGCCATCCCAATAGTCGCCGCCCAGGGGATGCCAATTGTCCTCGTCGACATACATCCGGCGATGCGGCACCGAATGGCGCTCGCCTTCGCGCAGCTTGCCGTCCAGCACCCAGACCCGGTGCTTCTCGAAACGAATGGCGTCGGGGTTGGCGAAATGGGCGCCCATCACCTTGTCGGAGGTGAGCAGGGGCACATTGTTGTTGTTGTAGGGGACGAACATTTCCTTCTTGCCCAGGATCGTCCACTCGTAGCGTTCCATGCCCTTGCCCGAGTTGAAAACCTGGAGCTCGTCGTAATTCATCAGGCCCTGGGTGCTGGGGTTCGGGTTGTCGCAGCAGACGTTGGGCGCCTTGCGCACGCGCCGCTGACCGACCTGGTAACTCCACACCTGGGGATCGTCCATCAGGTTGCTGGGCACCCAGGCGACCACGCCTTCGCCGTTCCGCGAGGCCGGCGCCGAATATTCGACGAAGGACTTCAGATAGAAGCCGTCATAGCCCGCCAGCGTGCCCTTGGGATCGTAATAGGGATAGACGTTGGTGACATTGGCGGTGGCGACGAAGGCCGGCTTGCCGTCGGTGTCGACGATGAAGCTCGGCCGGATGTAACGCATGATGTGACCCTCGTAACGGGTCAGCACGTTCTGGATCATCTGGCCGCCGTCCGCCGGAATGGGGAAGGGCGGGCCGCCGATCGCATTGGTGAAGCCGAAGCCGCAGCCTTTTTCGACACAGCGCGCGTCGGTCGCGTTGCGGAAGGCCCAGTCGTAGACCGATTGCGGCGCCGCGGCGGTGCGCTTGGTCTTGTAGACGTCGATGCGGAAGTCGGGATTGCGCTCGAACAAGACGCCGAAGCCGTCGAACAACTGGTCCTTGTATTGGGGATAGGTCGCGGCGGTGATGCTGAACAGCTTCTGCTCGCCGGCGAAGAAATCGGGCCGCGTGGTGCCGGGGGTCCAGCCCGGGGGCACCACGGTCATGCCGCCGGTCCAGGCCGGGATCGAGCCGTCGGCATTGCCCGCCCGCTCGCCGCCCATGGGCGTCAGCTTGCTGCGCAGCGAAGCCGCCTCTTCGGGGCTCGCCGCCTGGGCAGTGGCGGCCGTCAAGACCAGCAAGGCCGAAAGCAACAGCACCTTCTTCATCGATTTCCTCCCTTTTCGTTCATGTTTCTTCGTTCGGCCGGATTGATCCCGGTCGTTGAATTGAATTCATTTTTTGAACGATGAAAGGCGCCCCCGCCCCTCTTCGCCGGTCAGACCTGTCGCGTGCTCCTGGTCATGTCGGCTTCGCCCTCCCGTTTATGATTATTCGTCACCACTGCTGGTGCTGGGAAAAACGTTAACATCGCCATACGCGAGTATTAAGTTTCTGCCCGCGAACACACCGTTTCCATACGACACCCAATAAGCAAAGATTGGCTGTCTCCAGGAAACGAGAGGGGCGTGTAGGTCTATTCCGCGTCGCCGCCGCGGCCCTGGTAGCGGGCGATGTAGCGTTCCGTCAGGGTGTCGCAGGGCACCATGATGAAACAGTCGACGGTCTTGAATTCGGCGTCGATCACGGCGCCGTCGCCGACATAGCCGCCCAGGCGGAGATAGCCCTTGATCAGGGGCGGCAGGGTGCGCAGCGCTTCGCGCGGGTTGATCGCCTCCTTGGGCAGGCGGTCCATCGCGACATAGCGGCTGTCGAGGGCGCGGACCCGGCGCTCCGGCGGTGCCAGGTGGTGGTGGTAGAGATAGGACAGGGGCACCGCCAGCGCCTCGGGATCGACCCCGTGCAGGCTGCCGCAGCCGAACATCAGGCTGATGCTGTGTTCGACGATATAGCCGGCGATGGCGCGCCAGAGCGACTGGATCACCGCATTGGTGCGGTATTCCGGGGCGACGCAGGAACGCCCGAGTTCGAGGAAATTGTCGTCCGGCCGGCGGTTGCGGTCGAGCAGGGAGAGATCGAACTCGCTCGCCGAATAGAAGCCGCGATGGGCCTTGGCGACACTCTCGCGCAGCAGGCGGTAGGTGCCGACCACGGCCGGCGCGTCCCCGCCGACCGAATGATCGACCACCAGGAGGTGATCGCAGATCGGGTCGAAATCGTCGAAATCCCGCTTCTCGGCCGCGGCGGCGGCGCTCGGCGTCGCCCCCATCTCGTCGTAGAAGACGCGGTAGCGCAAGCGCTGCGCGGCCAGAAGCTCCGCCTCGCCGCGGGCCAGCCGCACCTCGAGGTTTGCGGTATCGACCGACCGGCGGGCGGGCTGCGCCTCGCCCTGGCCGTCTACGGTCTTCACTGTATCCAGTGCCACGTCTGTCCCATCATTGGCGCGCCTCGGGGTCCGGACTGCGGGACCCGGCACGCAAGCTCTTGTCCTGGCCGGCCCTGCCCTCGGGTCCGTTCATGACAGTGTTTCACTCTAGTCCTGGGGAGCCCCCCTGGTCAAACCGCCCTGCGGATCGCCCGGAGCGCGGCTCTGTCCGCGCAGGACGACGGCGCAGAGCAGGACCGCGAGCACCCCGATACCGACGGAATACAGGAAAAATGTGACATATCCAGCACCGAGTGACGCCGTGGTGGTACCGACCTTGGCCGCCCCCTCGGCGAAGGCCCGGGCCGGCAGGCCGTCGAACAGGGGGCGCAGCAGGGCCGGCGCCCCGCCCACCTCGGCCGAATGGGCCGCCCCTTCGACGATGCGGCCGGATTGCGAGGCGATCAGCTTGCCCGGCAGGGCGTAGAGCGACGAGAAGAGGGCATATTGGGTCGCCGTGAAACCGGCCGAGGTGAGGCCGGACATATAGGCGATCAGGCAGGTCCCGGCGTAGCCCGACGCCAGATTGTCGAGCCCGATGGCGACGAACAGGGCCTGGATCTC
>JAYSCC010000035.1:12573-13172 GCA_041915065.1 Zavarzinia sp. | reverse complement strand
CAATGTCGGCGTGACGGCCGCGACCAACCAGGCGGTGGAAGAGGCCGAACTCGAGATGCTGCTCTCGATCTTCGGGGCGATCTCGCTGCTCTGCTTCCTGACCTTCCGGAGCTTCGAGGCGGTGATCTGCATCATCGTGCCCTTGACCATCGTCTCGATCTTCTGCAACGCCCTGATGGCCCGGCTCGGCATCGGCCTCAAGGTCTCGACCCTGCCGGTGATCGCCCTCGGCGTCGGTGTCGGCGTCGACTACGGCATCTATATCTACGAGCGCCTGATCCACGAGATGCGCCACAACGGCCGTAACCTGCGCGATGCCTTCTACGAGGCGATGCGCCAGCGCGGCACGGCGGCCCTGTTCACCGCCATCACCATGTCGGTCGGCGTGCTCACCTGGGCCTTCTCGGCCCTCAAGTTCCAGGCCGACATGGGCATCCTGCTCGCCTTCATGTTCCTGGTGAATGTCTTCGGCGCCATCTTCCTGCTGCCGGCACTCGCCGCCTGGCTGCTGCCCGCAAAGGGCTTCGCCAGGAAGCCCGCGGCGGAGCCCGCTGCGAGCGAAGGTGTCGTGGTGTCCGGGCGCTAGTCTGTACGGACCA
>JAYSCC010000035.1:0-12563 GCA_041915065.1 Zavarzinia sp. | reverse complement strand
CGTAATGGTACCGAGACGCGGAACGACCACCGCGCAAGAGTTGGAGGAAACAGCGTGACCGAGGCGACTTCCATTCCCGTGGGCAAATATCTGGTGCTCTCGTCTGGGCACAAGCTGCATTACCACGAAGTCGGTACGCCCTCGGCCGAGCGGCCGAGCATCCTGTGCCTGCATGGTTCGGGCCCTGGGGCTTCCGGCTATTCCAACTTCAAGGGCAATATGTCGGCCTTCGCCGCGGCCGGCTACCATGTCCTGGTGCCGGACTATCTGGGCTTCGGACTCTCCGACAAGCCGGAAGACGTCGAATATTCGACCGATCTCCACGTTCCCACCATGCGCGAGTTGGTCGCGGCGGCGGGTGTCACCCAGGTGGTGCCGATCGGCAATTCGCTGGGCGGCGCCATCGCACTGCAGTTCACCCTGGATTACCCGGACCTCGTGCCGAAGCTGATCCTGATGGCGCCTGGCGGCCTGCAGGAGCCGCAGGAATATGCCTTCACCATGGCCGGCGTGCTGCGCATGCTGCAGTTCGTTTCCAGCCGGCCCTTCGCGATCGAGGATTTCCGCGACCTTCTGGGTCACCTGGTGTTCGACCCGAAGCACATCACCGACGAAGCCGTGGCCGAGCGCTGGCCGGTCGCGCTCGAACAGCCGATCCCGGTCTATGCCTCGATGCGCGTAGGCGTCTACGCCGATCGCCTGTCCGAGATCAAATGCCCGGTGCTGGGCTTCTGGGGCACCCACGACAAGTTCCTGCCGGTCGCCCAGGCGCAGATCCTGCTGGAACACATCCCGATGGCGAAGGTCATCCTCTCCAACCAGTGCGGCCACTGGGTGATGATCGAGGACCGGGATTATTTCAACGCGGAATGTCTGGCGTTCCTCGAACGCTCGGGCGTCTGACAAGCCGGGAAACGGCGGGCAAGGGGGGTATCATGGCGGGTGCTGGGCGAGGCATGAAGATGGAGCGCCGGTCGGCGACACGGGTGGTGTTGCAGGCCAGCGTCGCGGCGGGGCTTCTCGGCGCGGGCGGTTCGGCCCTCGCCGAAGTCTTCGAGTTCGATAATGGCGCCACGCTGTCGGTCAATGTGACCACCGCCTATTCGGTCGGTATCCGCGCCGAGGATCCGAGCCCCAAGGTGCTGGAAAGCACGGAGACGGAATATGCCACGGTTTACGTCTTGCCCCAGGTGCCGATCCTGCCGACCCTGAAGGTCGGTACCGAGACGCCGAAGGTCTATAATTTCGACGATCCCGATCGCAATTTCGAGAAAGGCGACCTGATCACCAACGCCTTCTCGGCCCTGGTCGAGGCCAATTTCAAGTACCAGGACTTTGGTTTCAAGGCGAGCGGCAACGCCTTCTACGACTTCGTCTATCACGACAAGAATTCGAACAACGATCCCTATCCGGACGGCATCAACAAATATGGTGCGGCCGACGAGTTTCCGGGCGGCACGCGTTACGCCAACGGCGGCCGCTTCCGCGCCCTCGACTATTTCGCCTATGGCACCTTCGACATTTTCGATACCAGCCTGAGCCTGCGCGTCGGTAACCAGGTGGTGGCCTGGGGTGAGAGCCTGTTCTTCGGCAACATCTCGTTCAGCCAGGGCGTGGCGGATGCGACGCGTGCCAACAGCCCGGCCGCCGAAGTGAAGGACATCCTGCTGCCCAGCCCGCAGGTCTCGATGAACTGGGGCATCACCGATCGCCTGTCGCTGCTGGGCTACTATCAGTTCGACTGGGACAATACCCAGCTCGACGGTGTCGGCTCCTATTTCAGCCGGGCCGATCTCGTCGGCCCCGGCTCGGCCTTCGCCTATGGCTCGGTCAATCCCTTCCCCAGCGTGATCCAGCAATATGCCTCGGCCTGCACGCTGAGCGCCAATATCCCGAATTGCAGCAGCCTGGCGCTGCCGAGCCAGATCGCGCAGCTCCTCTCCGACATTCTGAGCAAGAATGTGCTCGGCGTCGGCAATCCGGACGATCAGCGTTTCGACGTGCCGGTGATCGGCGAGAAGAAGCCGAACAACACGGCGCAGTGGGGCCTCGGCCTGTCCTATGCGCTGACCGACGCGATCCAGACCGGCTGGTACTTCATCAAATATCATGAAAAGAACCCGTTGCCGGTGCTGGCGATCGACACGCCACGCACCGACACTTTCCGCGACGGCACCGTGCTCGGCGGCCTGACCGGCGTCGTCTGCGGCCTGCTGGGGCAGGATTGCAGCGGCCAGGAGAGTGCGATCAACGGCGCGATCAAGAATATCGTCGGCGTCGTCGCCCCGCTCTATCTGCCCTATTCCTCGACCATCACCTATTTCGACAACGTCAAACTCTACGGCATGAGCGCGTCGACCTCGATCGGGCCGATCAATTTCGGCTTCGATTTCGCCTACCGGCAGGACGCGCCGATGCTCGTCGACGGTTACATCTCCGGCATCAAGGCGCCGCAGCCGGTGCGTGGCGATATCTGGCAGGCCAACCTGAACGCACTCTCGGTGCTGCCCTCGTCGGGCCTCTGGGATTCGCTCACCCTGGTCGGCGAAGTCAGTGTGAACCACGTGGTGCGCCACGACACGCTCTTCCTCTACGACACCCAGGGCAAGCCGCTGCAGGACGGTAACGGCAACAATATCAACGAATTCCATAAGCTGTCGGGCGACGAGACGTCCTGGGGCTTCCAGGGTCTGGCGGAATTCGGCTATTCCGACGTCTTCCCGGGCGGCTGGGACATGTCCATTCCGGTCTCCTTCGGCATCGCCTTCGGCAATCCCGCCTACAGCGGTTCGCTCGGTTCGCTCTCGGGCAAGGGCGATGTGCGGGCTTCGATCGGCGTCAAATTCCGTTACCTGAACAATCTCGAACTGGCCGTGGTCTACAACGCCTTCTTCGGCGATTACGACACGGTCTGGCGGCCGCTGACCGACCGCGACTATGTGATCGCCACCGCCAAATACACGTTCTGAACCCATAAGCCTGATAATGACTGGAGGAAACCCCATGGATCGCAGAAGCTTCGTCAAGGGCGTCGGCGCCGCGGGCCTGCTCGCCGCCATGCCGCGCCTCGCGCTGGCCAAGGCGACGCCCGAGGAGATCGCCAAGCTCGGCACCTCGCTCACCCCGATGGGCGCCGTGAAGGAAGGCAATGCCGACGGTTCCATCGCTGCCTGGTCCGGCAAGTGGCTGGGCGCGCCGTCGGGCATTTCCTTCGCCGGCACCGGCAATCCGCTGCCCGATCCCTACGCCGGCGAAAAGCCGACCCTGACCATCACGGCGCAGAACGTCAGCCAATATGCGGCCAAGCTCTCGGTCGGCCAGCAGGAGATGTTCAAGCGCTATCCGGATACGTTCAAGATGCACGTCTACCCGTGCCATCGTGACTTCCGCTACGACGACTGGACCCACGACCAGATCAAGCAGAACGCCCAGCTCGCCACCCTGACCGCGAGCACGGAAGGCATCACCGGCGTCAAGGCCGGCGCCGCCTTCCCGTTCCCGAAGTCGGGCATCGAGGGGATCTGGAACGTCATCACGGCGACCAAGGCCTTCACCGAAACCGGCGTCTATGACGAGGCGGTGGTCTATCCCGACGGCAACATCGCCTGGGGCGGCCAGGACTGGGACATCTATGCTCCGCCCTACGACCCGAGCGTGGCGCGCGACGACAAGCCGCCACTGTCGTCCGCCCTGTTCCGCACCACCACCAAGCCGGAACGCGACCGCGGCGCCATCGCCCTGGTGATCGAGCATTGGGACTTTGATGCCGAGCCGACCATGGCCTATCAGTATGTTCCGGGCACCCGCCGCGTGAAGCAGGCGCCGGAAGTGGCGGGCGATTATCCGCTCGGCCCGGGCGGCTTCCACACCGTCGACGACACCCGTCTGTGGGCGCAGTCGCCCAAGCGCTACACCTGGGAACTCGAGGGCAAGAAGGAAATCTTCGTGCCCTACAACAACTACAAGGTCGAGGACCCGTCGGTCGCCTACAAGGACCTGCTCGGCAAGTCCCACCTCAACCCCGACTATATGCGCTGGGAACTGCACCGCGTCTGGGTGCTGAAGGCGAAGCTGAAGGACGGCATCCGTCACATCTATGGTGCCCGCACCCTCTATGTCGACGAGGACACCCACCTGCCGCTGCTGGCCGACATGTACGACGCCCGCGGTAACTTCTATCGCTTCGCGATGAACACGGTGTCCTACGACTACGCGGCCAAGATCTTCATGACCCGCGTCTGCTGCTACCACGACCTGGTCTCCGGCGCCTATATGGCGGACCGTCTGACCAACGAGCAGAAGAGCAAGCCCAAGTTCAACCTGGGCGGCAAGAAGGTCTCGGACTATACGCCCGAGGCGCTGAAGCGCCGCGGCGTCTGAGCGGCAGGCGGCGATGGAACAGGCGTCCGTCGAAGCCCTGGGCCTCGAACTCTTCGAGGCCCTGACCGCCCGGCGGACGGTGACACCGCTCACGTCGCGTGGTTTCCCAATCACGGTCGACGACGCCTATGCGATCCAGAAGGCTTTTCTGTCGCACCGGATCGGGCCGGGCAATGCGGTCGTCGGCAAGAAGATCGGCGTCACCTCGCGGCCCGTCCAGTCCATGCTGGGCGTGACGCAGCCCGACTTCGGCCTGTTGCTGGCCGACATGGCGGTGCCGGAGCGGGGCGACATATCGATGTCGACCATGATCCAGCCCCGCGCCGAGGGCGAGATCGGCTTCGTCCTCAAGCGTGACTTGATTGGTCCCGGCATCACCAATGCCGATGTGCTGCGCGCGACCGAAGGCGTCATCGCCTGCCTGGAGATCGTCGACTCGCGCATCACCGACTGGAAGATCGCGATCCAGGACACGGTCGCCGACAATGCTTCCTGCGGTGTCTTCGTGCTGGGCGACCGCTTAGTCGATCCGGGCACGCTCGACCTCGCCCTGGCCGGCATGGTGATCGAGAAGAACGGCCGCATCGTCGGTACCGGGGCCGGCGCCGCCACCTTGGATTCGCCGGTCAATGCCGTCGCCTGGCTCGCCAATACGCTGGGGGCGCGCAGCATTCCGCTGAAGGCGGGGGAAGTGATCCTGTCCGGCTCGCTCGCCGCGCTGATCCCCGTGACGGCGGGCGATGCCATTTGCGTCACCATCCAGGGCATTGGCTGCTGCCATGCCAATTTCGTCGCGTGAGGTTTGCCATGGGTGAGTTCACGGGGGGTGAATTTTCCGGCCGCGTCGCCCTGATCAGCGGCGGCGCCTCGGGGATCGGCCGGGCCACGGCCGAGGGTTTCGTGGCTGGGGGCGCCTCGGTCGTCATCGCCGACATCAACGTGGCACTGGCGGAGAAAACCGCGGCGGCGATCGGCGAGAAGGCCTTTGCGGTCCGTCTCGACGTCGCCGACGAGCCGAGCTGGATCGCCGCGGTCGAGGCCGCGGTCGGCCACTTCGGCGGGCTCGACTATGTCGTCAATGCCGCCGGCATCGCGCCACCGTCCTCGGTCGCCATCACCGAACTCGAGGACTGGAACCGGGTGGTCGGCATCAACCAGACCGGTACCTTCCTCGGCTGCAAGCATGGGCTCATGGCAATCGCCGGTACCGGGCGGGGCGGGGCGATGGTGAATATCTCCTCGGTCCAGGGCTTGCACGGCCATGCCGGCTCCTTCGCCTATTGCACGACCAAGGCGGCGGTCCGCATGATCAGCCAGTCGGTCGCCCTCTCGGGCGCGCTGTTTCAGCCGCCGATCCGCTGCAACACCGTGATCCCCGGCTATGTCGACACGCCCATGCTGGCGCCGGTCGGCGAGATGTTCGGCGGCATGGACAAGCTAGTCGCCGGCATGGTCAAGGACGTGCCCCTGGGGCGGCTGGTGAAGCCGGAAGAGATCGCCAATGCGATCCTGTTCCTGTGCAGCGACAGGGCCGCGATGATCACCGGCACCGAGATCAAGGTGGACGGCGGCCTGACCGTGCCCATGCCGATGACCTATACACCCGGCATGTAATCTTCTGCATTGCACCTGATTGTTCTCAGGTGCGAACGCAGAATTCGCCCCCGGATACTTCCGGCTGGCAAGGCTTCGGCCTAGGGTCCAGATGACGAAAAGCCGCCGCAGTGCGGTAACGACAAGCGGAGGAGCAGATGGACCGGCGGCACAGGCGATCGGACGGGATTGGGGCCCGCTGACCCATGGCCGAGGCTCTTCCCGCCGCGACCATCCCGGGTGCCGTGGCCGCCGCCGCGCGCCGCTGGCCGGATGGCTTGGCCGTTTCCGACGGCAGCATCTCCCTGAGTTTCGCCGAACTCGAGGCCGCGCGTGAAGCGGCCGCCCGCGCCTTCCTGGCAGCCGGGATCGAGAAGGGCGACCGGGTGGCGATCTGGGCGCCCAATATGGCGGAATGGATCGTCGCCGCGGTCGGCCTGCAATCGGCCGGTGCCGTCCTGGTGCCGCTCAATACCCGCTTCAAGGGGCGCGAGGCCGGGCAGATCCTGCGCGCCTCGCGGGCCAAGCTGCTGCTCACCGTGCGCGGCTTCCTCGGCTTCGACTATCCCGCCATGCTGGCCGGCGAGGACCTGCCGGACCTCCAGGCCACGGTGATTCTGCGCGGCGATGCCGGCGGTGATGCTTCCTGGGCCGAATTCCTGGCCGGCGGCGCCGCAGTGCCGGTGGAAGCGGCGGCGGTGCGTCTCGCGGCGCTCCGCCCGGAAGATGCCTCCGACATGCTCTTCACTTCCGGCACCACCGGGGTTCCGAAGGGGGTCGTTTCCGCCCATGGCCAAACCGTGCGCACGATCGAGACCTGGGCTTCGGTCGCCGGGTTGACGCCGGCCGACCGCTTCCTGGTGGTCAATCCCTTCTTCCATTCCTTCGGCTACAAGGCGGGCTGGCTCGCCTGCCTGCTCAAGGGCGCGGCCTGCCTGCCGGAAGCGGTGTTCGATACTGCCCGCCTGCTCGATCGGATCGAGACCGAGAAGGTCTCGGTGCTGCCCGGGGCGCCCACGGTCTATCAGTCGATCCTGGGCGACGGCAGTTACAAAACGCGAGATATCTCGTCCCTCCGCCTCGCGGTGACGGGTGCGGCCAGCGTACCGGTCGACCTGATCCGCCGCATGTTCTCGGATCTGAAGTTCGACGTGGTGTTGACCGCCTATGGCCTGACCGAGGCTCCGGTGGTCACCATGTGCGAGCAAGGCGACGATCCCGAGACGATCGCCAATCGCTGCGGCAAACCCATCCCCGGCGTCGAGGTGATCTGCGCCGACGATGCTGGCAATCCGGTGCCCATGGGCGAAGAAGGCGAAGTCCTGGTGCGTGGCTTCAACGTCATGGCCGGCTATTTCGAGAACGAGAAGGCGACGCGGGAAGCGATCGACCCCCGCGGCTTCCTGCACACCGGGGACATCGGGGTGATGGACGAGCGGGGGTATCTCCGCATCACCGATCGCAAGAAGGACATGTTCATCGTCGGTGGCTTCAACTGCTACCCGGCCGAGATCGAGAACATCATCCTGTCGAGGCGCGACATCGCCCAGGCGGCGGTGATCGGCATTCCCGACGAGCGCATGGGCGAGGTGGCCAAGGCGATCCTGGTGCCGGCCAAGGGCGCCACCATCGATCCCACCGAATTCCTCGCCTGGTGCCGGGCCAACATGGCCAACTACAAGGCGCCCCGCCAGGTCGACATTTGCGATGCCCTGCCGCTGACCGCCAGCGGCAAGGTCCAGAAATTCATGCTGCGGCAGGACCGCGCGTGATCGGAGAGGTGGCATGGACAAGAGCATGACTTTGGCCGAAATGGTCGCCACGCTGAAAGACGGCATGACCATCGGCATCGGCGGCTGGGGCGCCCGGCGGAAGCCGATGGCCCTGGTGCGCGAAATCCTGCGCTCGGACGTGAAGGACCTCACGGTCGTCTCTTACGGCGGGCAGGACATCGGCCTGCTGGCGGCTTCGGGCAAGCTGAAGAAGCTCGTCTTCGGCTTCGTCTCGCTCGACATGATCCCGCTCGACAACCACTATCGCTCGGCCCGCCAGGCCGGCAGTTTCGAGACGCTGGAGATCGACGAGGGCATGCTGCAATGGGGCCTGCGCGCCGCCGCCATGCGCCTGCCTTTCCTGCCCACCCGCGCCGGTCTCGGCACCGACGTGGAAACGCTGAACGGCGAACTCCGCACCGTGACCTCGCCCTATGACGACGGCGAAGTGCTGGTCGCCATGCCGGCGCTCACCCTCGACGCCGCCTTTGTCCACGCCAATGCGGCGGATCGGCTGGGCAATGCGATCGTGACAGCGCCCGATCCCTTCTTCGACGAATGGTTCTGCCGCGCCGCCGACAAGGCCTTCGTCACCTGCGACCGCCTGGTTTCGACCGAGGAACTGGGCGGCATGCCGGGCATGCGCCACCATCTGGTCGAGCGGTCCTGCGTCACCGGCGTCGCCCATGTCCCCTTCGGCGCCCATCCGACCAGCTCCGGTCCGGACTACGGCTTCGACCTGAAACACCTCAAGGATTACAACGAGGCCGGCTTCGGCGACTGGCGCGCCCGTTTCGTCGACGGCATCGACCATGATGCCTATCTCGCCGCTGTGGGTGGCCCTGAGAAGATCGCGGCGCTGCCGCTGCCCGTGTTCTGAGGAGACCGACATGAGCTTCACCCTGGCGGAACTCTGCATCACGGCGGCGGCGGAAGCCTGGCGCGACAACGGCGAAGTGCTGGCCTCCGGCATCGGCCTCGTCCCGCGTCTCGCCGCTTCGCTGGCCAAGGCCAGTTTCGCGCCCGAACTGATGATGACCGATGGCGAGGCCTATCTGGTCGAGGAGCCGGTGCCGGTCGGTAAGCGCGGCGCTTACGTGCCCAAGGTCGAAGGCTGGATGACCTATGCCCGCGTCTTCGACGTCGTCTACAAGGGCCATCGCCACGCCATGACCGGCCCGGTGCAGGTCGATCGTTTCGGCCAGCAGAACATCTCGGCCGTCGGGCCGGATTACGCCAAGCCCAAGGCGGCGCTGCTCGGCGTGCGCGGCATCCCGGGCAACACCATCAATCACATCAATTCGATGTTCGTGCCCAATCATTCGACCCGCGTCTTCGTTCCGGGCGAGGTCGATATGGTATCGGGCGTCGGCTACAAGCCGGGCCGGCTGTCGGGTGGCAAGTCCGGGCGTTTCGTCGACCTTCGGTTGATCGTCACCGATCTCGCGGTGCTCGATTTCGGCGGGCCAGACCATGCGATCCGCGTGCGCCACCTGCACCCGGGCGTGACCTTCGATCAGGTCCAGGCCGCCACCGGCTTCCCGCTCCTCGGCCGCGAGACGGCGAGCGAAACCCCGGCGCCGACGGTGGAACAGCTCCGTCTGATCCGCGAGGTGCTGGACCCGCATAATCTCCGGGCCACGGTGTTCAAGGACAACCCCCCGGGTATCCGGCAGGAGGCGGCATGACGATCACCTACGAGACCGACGAACCGGTCCACTACAAGGTCGAAGGCCCGGTCGCCACCCTGACCATGGACCGGACCCGTTACAACAACGTCCAGAACAGCCAGATGACCTACGCGCTCGACGCCGCCTTCAAGCAGGCGGTCGACGACGACAATGTGAAGGTCATCGTGCTGGCGGGGGCCGGCAAGCATTTCTCGGCCGGGCATGACATCGGCACGCCCGGCCGCGACGTCGACAAGACATTCGACCGCAAGCATCTCTGGTGGGACCATGTCGGTCGCGAGGGCGGCGAGAAGCTCTTCGTGCGCGAGCAGGAAGTCTATCTCGGCATGTGCCGGCGCTGGCGCGATATTCCGAAGCCGACCATCGCCATGGTGCAGGGCGCCTGCGTCGCCGGCGGTCTCATGCTGGCCTGGGTCTGCGACCTGATCGTCGCGGCGGACGACGCCTTTTTCGCCGATCCGGTGGTGCGCATGGGCATTCCCGGCGTCGAATATTTCGCCCATGTCCACGAGTTGAACGCCCGCATCGCCAAGGAATTCCTCTTCCTCGGCGAGCGCATGACGGCCGAGCGCGCCTATCAGATGGGCATGGTGAACCGGGTGGTCGCCCGCGACCAGCTCGAAACCGAAACCTATGCCATCGCCAACCGGATCGCCGCCATGCCGCGCATGGGCCTGGCGCTGGCCAAGCAGGTGGTCAACCACATCGAGGATCTGCAGGGCAAGCGCGCCGGCATGGACAATGCCTTCGGCTACCACCACTTCGCCCATGTCCACAACACGCTGGTGCAGGGCGATACGCTGGCCGGTTTCGACGGTAAGGCCATGGCCCAGTCCCAGCGCAAAGCGGAGGGTGCGGAATGAGCCATCCTGCCCTGACCACGCCGCTGACCGAACGGCTCGGCTGCCGTTACCCGATCCTGCAGACCGCCATGGGCTGGGTGGCCACGCCCCAGCTCGTCGCCGCGACCAGCAATGCCGGCGCCTTCGGCTTCCTGGCGGGCGCGGTGATCCCGGCGGAAGAGATCGAGGCCGAGATCCTGAAGGTCAAGGCCCTGACCGACAAGCCCTTCGGCCTGAACCTCCACATGTTCCTGCCCGGCGCCGATCACATGCTCGACATGGCGATCAAGCACGGCGTCAAGGCGGTTTCCTATTCCCGTTCGCCCTCGGCGGCGCTGGTCACCAAGCTGAAGGATGCCGGCATCGTCTGCATCCCAACGGTCGGCGCAGTGAAACATGCGGTCGCCGCGGTGAAGATGGGCGCCGACATGGTGACGGTGCAGGGCGGGGAGGGCGGCGGCCATACCGGCTCGGTGCCGACCAACCTGCTGATCCCCCAGGTGCTGGACGCCGTGAAGGTGCCGGTGGTCGCGGCCGGCGGCTTCAAGGACGGGCGCGGCCTCGCCGCCGCGCTAGCCTATGGCGCGGCCGGCATCGCCATGGGTACCCGCTTCCTGATGACCTCGGACAGCCCGGTGCCGCGCGAGACCTTGCAGCGCTATGTGACCAGCGAAATCACCAATATCATCATCTCGACCAGGGTCGACGGCGCGCCCATGCGCATGATCCTGAACGAGACGCTGACGCGGCTCGAAAAGGCCGGTCTGGTCGGCCGCCTGTGGCAGGCGCTGAAATCCGGCCTCGCCTTCCGGAAACACGCCGGCCTCGGCTATGTCGAGATGTTTCGCTCGGCACTCGCCAATGCCCGTGCCAACAAGCTGACCCTGGCGGAGACGCTGATGGCGGCCAATTCGCCCATGCTGATCCAGCGTTCCATGGTCGAAGGCCATCCGGCGCAAGGCGTGCTGCCCTCCGGCCAGGTCGCCGGCCTGATCCGTGACCTGCCCTCGGCCGCCGAAGTGATCGAACGCATCGTCGCCGAAGCCGAAGCGCGGCTCGACGCCCTGAACCCTGCGCGGCGCGATGTCGCCGCCGCCGAATGAGGTAACCCCATGGACTTCACCTACAGCGTGACCGACCGCATCGCCGAAGTGGTGATGAACCAGCCGCCGGTGAACGCCTTCAATTCCACCGGCTGGAACAATCTGGCCAAGACCATCAAGGCGGCGGGCGAGGATCCCTCGGTCAATGTGGTGATCCTGCGCGCTGAAGGCCGCGGCTTCTGCGCCGGGGTCGACATCAAGGAACTGGCGGCGGACGGCAGCAAGATCGTCGCCGTGAACAAGGGCTGTTACGACAGTTTCGAAGCCGTGCACCGCTGCAAGGTGCCGGTGATCGCGGCGACCCATGGCTTCGTGCTGGGTGGCGGCATCGGCCTCGCCGGGGCGGCGGATATCATCGTCGCCTCGGAAGACAGCTACTTCGGCCTGCCGGAGATCGACCGCGGTGCCATGGGTGGCGCCTCCCATTTCCTGCGCATGTTGCCGCTCCAGAAGGTGCGTCGCCTGTTCTACACGGGCGAGAGCATCAAGGCGGCCGAAATGGCCAAATGGGGCGCCATCGAGGAAGTGGTGCCGCGCGAGAAGCTGGTGGAGACGGCGCGTGGCCTCGCCGCCAAGATCGCCTCGAAGAGCGGCAAGGCGCTTCGCCTCGCCAAGGAAGCGCTGAACGGCATCGAGCCCGTCGACATCGAGCGGAACTACCGCTTCGAGCAGGGCTTCACCCTGGAACTCTACACGTCGCCCGACAGCCAGGAGGCGCGCGACGCCTTCGTCGAAAAGCGCGACGCCAAGTTCGGCTGATCGCCATGGAGCTCCGCTATACCCCGAAACAGCAGGAATTCCGGGCCGAGGTCCGCGCCTGGCTGGCCGCTCACGTGCCGGCGAAACCGCTGAAGTCCTACGACACCAAGGAAGGCTTCGAGGAACACCGGGCGTGGGAGCGGGTGCTGAACAGCGGCCGCTTCTCCATGATCACCTGGCCCAAGGAATTGGGCGGGCGCGGCGCCGACCTCATCGAATGGCTGATCTTCGAGGAGGAATATTACCGCGCCGGCGCCCCCGGCCGGGTCAACCAGAACGGCATCTTCCTGCTCGGCCCAACCCTGATGGAATATGGCACGCCCGAGCAGAAGGCGCGCTTCCTGCCCCGCATGGCGGCGGGTGACGACATCTGGGCGCAAGGCTGGTCCGAACCCGGCGCCGGCTCCGACATGGCGGCGATCC